>NZ_AQWR01000001.1 GCF_000375645.1 Porphyromonas bennonis DSM 23058 = JCM 16335
GGATTATGTGGAGTAAGCTTGGACGTATTCGTTTGACAACCACTGTGTTTGCCTTCTGTGATCTGGTTTTTTTGTGCTTCGTCTATCGGACTTCTATAAAAAGAAAAGGCTGTGCTACCTTCGGATAGGTAGCACAGCCTTAAGCTTAGGGGATTATCTGACTACGCCTTAATCTCGGTCGTAGACATTGCCGCCATAGCAGTCGACAGCAACGATCACGGGCAGTTCCTCAACACGGAGCTTACGGATGGCCTCCGTCCCCAGCTCGTCGAAGGCGATTACCTCAGCCTCCTTGACACATAGAGACATCAGTGCTGCTGCACCTCCTATGGCAGCGAAGTAGACTCCGCAGTGGTCCTTCAGACTATCGATGACGGCCTGATTGCGTGCTCCCTTGCCGATCATGGCTCTTAGGCCATGCTCCACGAGGGTGGGGGTGTAGGCATCCATGCGTCCCGCAGTGGTGGGTCCTACAGAGCCAATCGGCTCACCGGGCTTAGCAGGAGCAGGACCAGCGTAGTAGACGATCTGTCCCTCAAAGTCGAAGGGCATCTCCTCACCACGCTTGAGCATCTCGCAGAGACGCTTATGAGCAGCATCACGAGCGGTGTAGATGGTCCCGGTAATGTAAACCATCTCCCCTGCGTGGAGCGTCTTGATGATCTCGTCGGTCAGGGGTGCCGAGATGATACGCTTCTCTGTATCACTTGTATGCATAATAAGTCGTGCGTTTCTTTCTTGGTCGAATGATTGGATCAGAGACTACCCTCGGAGTGACGGGTGGCGTGGCAGCTGATATTGACCGCCACAGGAAGTCCGGCGATGTGTGTCGGACCGGCCTCCACGTGGACGTCAAGGGTCGTCGTGTCACCTCCCATCCCGGCAGGACCGATGCCGAGGGCATTGATCCGGCTGAGGAGCTCCTCCTCGATAGCAGCGAGGTGGGGCTTGGGGTTGCGGTCGCCTACGGGGCGGAGTAGGGCGCGCTTGGCGTAGAGTGCGCTCTCCTCGAAGTTGCCACCGATACCTACTCCCACGATAGTAGGTGGGCAGGGGTTGGGGCCGGCATGCTTGACCACCTCCATGACGTAGTCCTTGACTCCCTCCTCGCCATCGCTGGGCTGCAGCATGCGGAGGTCGCTCTTATTCTCGCTGCCGAAGCCCTTGGGGCTGACGGTGATCTCGATCTTTTCGCCCGGGACGATGTCGTAGTGGATGATGGCAGGGGTGTTGTCCCCGGTATTCTCTCGTAGGATCGGGTCATTGACCACAGACTTGCGGAGGTACCCCTTCTGGTAGCCATCACGCACACCGGCATTGATCGCATCGGTGAGATTGCCCCCCACGACGTGGACCTCCTGCCCAAGGCGGACGAAGACTACCGTCATACCGGTGTCCTGGCACATGGGCTTCTCCTTGTCGTGAGCGATGTCGGCATTCTTGACTAAGGTCTTGAGGATACCACGACCGAGGGGAGAGCTCTCCCGCTCGCTAGCATCCTTGAGCGCGTTGTAGATGTCGGGTGATAGGTTGTAGCAGGCATCAATACAGAGTCGGGAGACCAGCTCGGTGATGTCCTGCGCTTTTATTTCTCTCATATGTTGATATATCTAAGTTTAAGAGACTCCTAAGAAGTATCTGGCGTTGCGGTTATTGAGATTCTCCTTCTCCTCCTCCGTCGCTCCCAGCAGACCTACCAGGCACCAGGCATCGTATCGTCCGTCGTAGATGAGTGAGTGGTGGAGAGAGAAGTCCTCGATCTCTCCGGTGGACCGGACATGGATACGGGGACCCTCACAGGGGAGTATCCTCTCTCCGACCTTGATGTGGTCCTCATCGATATAGCTTATCGGGAGGTCTGCCTTGATGAGATCCAGGATCCTCTGCTCGAGACGGCATAGATCCTCTCTGGAGAGATTGGGATCCTCATTGAACTTCAGGACATATCCCTTCGCAATATCAGCGGAGTAGAAGTGATCCTCATGGAGGTTAAAGAGCTCTGCAAGGGCGAGCGTCGTCACCTCCTCAGCGGAGTGAGCCATCTTGCGGTAGATCAGCGAGGACTCCACCATCCGGGAGAGCGTGTGGGGCTCGGGGCCAAAGATGGAGGGTCTCGTGATGATGATCTGCTCGCCGATCGCTATCAGCAGGTCGGCATTGCGCCCGAGGGCGTCGGTGAGCAGGTCGAAGTGCTCGATGACAAGCCGCTTCCTAGCAGCCAAGGCTTGATTGACGAAGTCGACGATCTCATACATCTGGGTGAATGCGAGCTGAAACCGCATGTCCAGGTGGAAGGTGGTCGCAGAGTGTAGGTCGGCAAATCCGCCACGGAATTGCATGATCTTCCGCGTGAGGATCGCATCGTCATCATTGGAGAGCTCGAGACCAGGGAACATCCCGTGGATGAGGGAGGACTTACCGGAGCCGGCAGCGCCTATGATGCCGATCAGTCGATCGGTGAAGCTGAGATGAAGCTGGCTGATCCGCTCGCCAAGCTGTAATAAACGCTCACGCCCACGCGGGGCGAAGTACTGGGTCTCTACCCAGGACTCCTGCACTCGCTTGGGCGTGGCGTGAAGTCTTACGCTATTGGTGCTCTCGTCAAGCATCAAAAGTGAAGTGGACCAGAGGGGCGTGCTGCTGCGCGCCGTAGACGTCTACCTCACCAAGGGCACCGCTAGGGATCGGGCGCTTAATCGTCACCTTGACCGCCTTAGCCGGATCAAAATAGATCACATTGAATACGTCTTCCTCCTTGATGCCATAGAGCTTGGAGAAGGACTCAGCTGTGATCGGCTTGTGCTCCTTGAAGAAATTGTAGTCGTCAAACGTCTTGAAGATAACGTCAAACGTTAGCTCGTACGGACCCGAATTCTTGCTCCGGATCACGTCTGCCATGTCGATAAGCTTATATGTTTTCATCTCTTTCTCTTAATCAAAGTCACTGCATTTGCCGTCCTTGACATCATGGAAGGTGACAGGGAAGTACTGCTTCGGATCATCTACCTGCATCAGGTGGTATACGTTAAACTCGTACACCGCACCCATGTGGGCATCTGACGGGGAGAATGGGAAAGCAAGGTTTCCGGCCGTGGAGATGCGTCCGGGATAGCCGAAGTGGAGGAACGTACTGCGGGCGAAGCTGCAGATCGTATCAGCGATGGACTGCGTCTTGGCGACACACTCGATGATGATCAGGAGCTCCTCGCCGGTAGCATTCTTGATATTCGGGAACATACTCATCACAGCGCCTCTACCATAGATCTTGAAGTCCAGGAAGAAGTCACCCATATCCATATCGCGGAAGTTATCCTCGACGCGAGCACGTACATCCTCCTTCACCTCATCGATCTTGGAGATCAGGATCGGGTCAGAGCAGCCGGCGCAGGCGATGGTGCGGTAGCCGGTATTCTTGACACCCTCGAGCTTGATGAAGTAGCCGTCAGTGGGCTCGAAGACTGTACCTGCGATAGCTACACGATTGTCTGCCACCTGCTTGAAGGTGGTGTTGTGGAGATTGAGACGTCCGCCCGGGCCGGGGAGGAGGTAGGGATTGGACTTCTCGTAGAGCGTGTGGGCAGCGACAGAGAGAGTCGTGCACTTGCGCGCAGGAGAGAGGGTCTCTACCTCGAAGTGATCCTCGTAGAGGTAGCCAAACATACAGTCACTACCGCTACCGGGGAGGGCGCAGATGGCTGCACACTCGAGGATCTTACCCATATGGAGGGCGAGAGCCTTGTCGAAGCCCTTCGTGATAGCGAGGCTGGCGAAGACAGCGGGGTCGTAGGAGCGACCGGCCATGATCACCTGGGCACCGCCCTCGAGAGCCTCCATAAAGGGCTCCTCACCCATCTGAGCGACGATGTGGATGGACTCGTCAATGTCCTTGTCCGTCAGCTCCGGTACGGGACCGAGCGGGCTGATGCGACCCTCCTTGAGATTGTAGTGGATCGTCTCTTTGTCAAACTCTGAGGAGATCTCAGCATACTTGAAGCTAAGATTATGCTCCTTAGCGATCTCCATGACGAGGCGACGATTGATCTCGAGGTGAGGGGTAGCGCCTGATCCGCCGGAGGTGCCGACGATGACCGGGATACCTGCCTCGATAGCCGCAGGGATCATGATGGAGAGGTCACGCTTGACAGCTGCGACATCGGTAAAGGATATGCCTGCGCCGAGGTAGTAGGGACCCGGGTCGCTGGATCCTGCATCGCAGGCGATCACGTCCGGGTGGCGCTTCATGCCCTCCTCAAACGACTCCTTAGGGAAACCGTATCCCAGGATCGCTGACGGAGAGAGTACTCTGAATTCTTTCATGGTAACGAATGATTTAGCTTAATTCCTTCTTTGATTAGAGGACGTCCTTGAGTGCCAGGATGCGGCTCATCTCATTGAACATAATCATATAGCCCTCATCGACACCCATACCGGGCTTAGCCAAGGTCTGGGTCGGGGTGGTGGCCATAGCTACGTGAGCGCAGCACTCAGCGGAGCGGTTGGTCTCGTTGCAGGTACCGCCGAGGTATGCACCCATCCCATGCTCCTTGCAGTAGAGGACAGCCTCGATGGAGTTATTGATACCGCCGAGGTCAGGAGTCTTGATCTGAGCCATGTGGCCGGCCTTAGCCTTGCAGAAGTCGACAATATCCTCAAAGGTATTGCACCACTCGTCAGCTACGATCTCGGCATCCATGCCCTTGTCGTCCATATGCTTGCGGATAGCAGCAAGAGCCTTGATCTGAGCCTCGCGCTCCTCTACATCTACCGGGCCCTCGATACGGAGGTGGAAGGGCTTAGCAGCCTCCTCTAGCTCGCCAATGTAATCAGCGATCTTCTCCCAGTCGTTGTCAAATACGATACCCAGGGTACCATATACATCGATGTGGAAGATCGGCTTGTAGTCCTCGCAGGTGCGCTTATCGAGGATGCGGTTACGCAGCCACTTGACGTACTCGAGCAGCTTCTCGCCCTTGAGACCGACCTTCTTCTCTACGTGATTGAAGAGTCCATGGGGCAGGATGTCTGCCTGCTTGATGATCATCTTATCGACGTTGTTGTAGCGATCGTCACCAGACTGTGCGAAGATCGGGATCCTCTTGTCAGACAGAGTGGTGTGATACTCGTCGGCGATGACCTGAGCCATCAGCTTGCCCTCTGCCTTAGCGACTGCATCGAGGCATGCCTGTGTCACGCCGTAGCGGATGGCGGTGTGATACTTCTTACCATTGGCGTCTGTGTGCTTGTCGACCAGATCAGCCATCTCGCGGAAGTTGGTGATCTCCTTACCCTCATAGAGCGGGGCGATCTCCTTCATGATCACAGGGATAAAGTCCTCAGCGAGGAAGAGCGGATCACGGCCTCCGGCTCCGGAGTACTGTACGGCAGCGCAGTCGCCATGAGCGATGGCACCATTCTCCAGCACGAAGAGTACCGAGATGGACTCTCCTGCCTGACGTACGCCGGTGAAGCCCTCAGTGACAGGCTCACCGACGTAGAAGTTACCGTCATTCTCAGCACCCTTCTTGATGGCACGCTGGTCATCGAAGTAAAAGCCGGTCTTACCGGGGGCACATACTACCTTCTTAATTTTCATAGAAGAAATGGATTGAAGTTTAGATGTTTATTGTTGGATTGATTGTACTCGATTACTTGAGATTCTTACGACCAACGAGGAAGCCCTTACTGATCGCATAGACATCGTCGATGACCATCTGGAAGCTCACCTCGCGATTCTCGCACTTGGCTCTCTCCTCCAGCTTCTGGCGGTGGAAGTCCTTCGTCTCCTGAGAGAAAGGCATATTACCACAGTCGAGGATGCGGATGGCACCATCGTTGTCGCGTGCAGGCATTACCTTGCCGGCATTGTACTTGTTTGGAGCGAAGGGGATGTCAAGCACACCGGCTGCAAAAGCGTTCACGACGCCTGCACCGAGGTCGCCCTTCCCGAGCTCAAAGACCTTGTCCATGATCTCCTTGACTTCCTGCTTGATGATCGTGGCCTCCTGCTCTACGGCGGGGATCATTGTCAGATCCTGGTCTCTCAGCATAGAGATGACCTGCTTGGTGGCGCGGAGACCTGCAGCGTTGGCCTCCTTGGTCGGGATGCCGACAGCCTCGTGAGGCGTCTTGACGATCACCTTGGTCGCCTTGGCGAGGGCAGCGGTGGCAGAGCCCCAACTGATCACGCCAAATGCCTTAGCCTCATCCTCCGGGAATCCTCCCATCCACTGGTGGAAGACGGTGGTGAGGTGGACCTTATCGTAGCCATACATCTCCAGATACTCGCGGCACTGCTCCCTTAGTGCGCGGATAGCGGCAACGTCTTGGATCAGGTTACCGCACTGACCATAGCCCACTGTCAGGTCGCTCACACCCTGCTCTGCAGCGAGGAGTGCCTCGATGATGGCGACGGCATTGGAGATGCATGCAGGGATCAGAGTACCGGTAAGAGGACCGAAGGGCTCACGATTGATATCCACACCGCGCTCAGCGTAGAGACCGCAGAGACGATCGGTGTACTGCCAATACTTGATGACCTTGTCGATGGGGTGATCCTTGGAGTAGGGGATGTTGTAGGAGATGCCTCCACCCTCGTAGGAGGTGAAACCACCTGCGATGGCGATCTCCGTCAGGAGTCTTGCGTCCGGGGTCCCGTGGCGTACCTGTACCGGGTTCTTGACGGATTCGGTGACGGTGCGGCAGACGTCGACGCCATAGTTGACAGCCGGGAATCCGTTCAGGAGAGAGCGGCCGGCCTCTTGGCTCTTCTTGATACCGATCTCAGCCTCCTCGTATCTATTGAGACGCGTGTAGCTGTCGATGGTAGAGGGCAGAAGATCTGCACCTCCCATATCCTCAAGGAACTGCAGCAGCTTGATGTGCTCATCGTAGAGGGCGACACCGGCACGAGGCTGGATCAATGTCCTCTTCTCCTCGTCAGCCTTCCAGAGCTTGGCACCGAAGCGCTTCTCCTCAGGGATGGAGAGCTGGTACTTTACCGCCTCCTCAATGTCGATATCCTTACCCGTGGGCCAGCTAGCCAGCACTTCCTCACGCTCTTTGAGGAAGTCGTCCATTGGGATTTTGACGTTTTTGACCTCCATAATAATATATGTTTTCTATTCGTTTCGTGGGTGTATTCGAGGTGGTTGACTCGCTAAGTGTCCCTCCTCGAGATTATTGTTTTTTCTTCTTCGTCCCGACCTTGACGAGCTCCTTCTGCATCAGCTCGAGGGCAACGTCAGGCATCTGCTCACTCAGGAGACCCATCGACGCCATGATGTAGTGGCTGTCGAGGTAAAAGTCTGGCTTCAGTGGCTTGGCTTTGTCGTAGTTAGAGATGTTGAATGTGGCACCATCTAAGATAAAGGTAGGGTCAGCGCTGTGTATCAGCGCTCCTCCAATGCCGAGGACGTGGTCCGTGAGGGTAAGATCCTTGCCGTTGATGGTGAAGAACTCTCCCATAGGGGAGTAGACCTTGTGTGTGTGACCTACATGGCGATCTGTCGCCAGGCTCACAGCTCCCTTGGCAAGGGCTTTCTCGCAGAGTATTTCATCCTCTGTCTCCGCACGAGTAGACTTGTCAGCATCGCACCGAGCGACCCAGTCCCTGAGCTTATCACCCGTGAGACCCACCTTAGCCGCCACGGCATCGAGATCCAGTTGCTCTGAGAGCGCCGTGAGGCTATACCGCATGCCGAGGTCGCCCTCTACGGTACGCTTGCTATACGGCTCGGGGATACCCTGATGCATGATGTTGGCCTCATGAGGCTCGCCATCGCCTACTGAGTAGACATCGGTAGTGGCACCACCGAGATCAATGGCCAGGAGCTCTCCCAGCCCTCGTCTGTTCTTGGTGCCGTCACTGAGCAGATTGCAGGCATTGAGTACAGCCAGAGGGGTAGGGATGATCTCGTTGTCAGCTCGCTCCTGAGCCTTGGAGAGACCCTTAGCCTCGATGATACGATCGATGAAGAGCTGCATGATGCACTTCTTGGCGGGAGCGATATTGAGGGAGTTGAAGTTGGGCATCACGTTCTCCGTGATCACAAAGGGCTTGCCTGCCTCTGTGAGGATACGTGCCACCTCTTCCTCAGCAGCTTTATTCCCCGCCACGACGGTAGAGAAGTGACCCGGGATCCGACCGATGACCTCCGCATTGTGGATGATATTCTCCACGTTGCCTCCATCGGTACCCCCGCAGAGGAGGAAGAGGTCAGGATCAAGTCGCTCGATCTCCTCTGCCTCGGTGTGCGTGATCTCGTAGGAGTAGGTCTTCATCACCTTGGCACCCGCACTGGCTGCTGCCATACGTGCTGCCTTGGCGGTGAGGTCGGGGACCAAGCCACTGGCCACCATCTTAAGTCCTCCCGCCGCACTGCTGCAGCAGAGGAATTTATCCGGTGTCCACTCCTTGCCGATCTCTTTCTCTAGCTCACTGAATGCATTGTGGAGCCCCTCCATCACATCCGTCTCGATCGTGGTAAAGGCAGCGCCTGTACCCACTATCTCAGGGACGTCTGTGTCAATGGCTGTTACCTTGGTATAGGTACTACCAAAGTCTGCTGTAAGATATCTCATGATGATGACGCAAAAGGGCGATCCTACTTGTGTATGGGTGGATCGTCGGGGCGAGTAGGATTATCTCTTGATCCCGAATGTCTTGTCGATGTCCGCAATGGTCGTCTCGATCGGCGTACCCGGTGGGTAGACATAGTCGAAGCCCATCTTCTTGAACCGCTCAAGGACGTCCTCAAACTTCTGCTTACCTACCACCAAGTTGCCACCGGCAAAGAGAGGGATCCCCTTGAGACCCGCCTCATTGCACTTATCTCGCAGCCCCTGGCAGTCAATCTCCCCCTGTCCGTACATGGACGAGACAAGGATCGCATCGGCGTTGGTCTCGATGGCAGCTTCGATGTACTGCTCTTGGCTTACCATCACACCGAGGTTGATGACGTGGTAGCCCGCATCATTAAGTGCATAATCGATAATTTTGTTCCCCACTGCATGGGCATCGGCACCGATCACACCGATCACGATGGTAATATCACTCGCTTTACCAGTCGTAGTTTTCTTTGATTCCATAATGGTTATGACCCGCTATAGGTTATGTGGTGAAGTCATATAAGGGAGACTATTGCTCTAAAGTAATTAGTTAAGGTCCTCTCTATGGCTTCCAATAGGGCAAACTTAGCCATAAAAAATGGAATGGCAAGTTTTGTCCACCTCTTTTCCCCCGTAGCTGTAAGTGCAGAGAGAACAAACTGGCTCTAGTTCAAGTATCCTCGAACCCAGTGATATCTATATGACCTGGAATCCCAACAGTAGTTTCCTGACCTTGTGACCTCAGCAACAGTTAGCAAAACCCTTGAGTTTCGTGCACGCAGCAGTACATTGTCCCGACCAGAAGTGAAACCACATATCAGTACGCCATTGCCAAGCGTCTTGTGACGCCATTCACGCACCTGCGAGGGGTGCAATGACCTACAGCTTAGAAGGCTGTTGCCCCCGCTCGTTTCAATTCACGCACCCTCGAGGGGTGCGACGCGAGCTGAAGAGGGTCAGCGAAGGGGCAAAGAGGTTTCAATTCACGCACCCGCGAGGGGTGCGACGATGAGCTGCTTGTCCTCCTCGCTGAAGAGGAAGTTTCAATTCACGCACCCGCGGGGGTGCGACTGCGAACACCTTGCAGCCGGCGCATCTTGTTGATGTTTCAATTCACGCACCCACGAGGGGTGCGACCTGAGCTCGATGGTGTCGTCTCCGCTCAAGAGCAGTTTCAATTCACGCACCCGCGAGGGGTGCGACGAGATGAGCTGCTTGTCCTCCTCCGAGAAGAGGAAGTTTCAATTCACGCACCCACGAGGGGTGCGACACCTCACTCGGAGCTGGCACCTCAAGGGGGTAACGTTTCAATTCACGCACCCACGAGGGGTGCGACTTGAGGGCGGGGTTACACGGGGTACCCCCTCCAGTTTCAATTCACGCACCCGCGAAGGGTGCGACATTACGTCTCCACCGGAATCAAGGCAAAGGGGCAGTTTCAATTCACGCACCCGCGAGGGGTGCGACACGAAATGAAGCACCTAAACGAAGCCACGGAAGAGGTTTCAATTCACGCACCCGCGAGGGGTGCGACTGCAGGGATGGGGAGGTGGCTGTGGAGCTGCCTCTACAGACCTGCTTTAGCGAAGGTACTCAAATTATCCCTTCTATCCGGTGCCGCGAGTACATAAATCCCTATAATCGTATGTCTATGAGCGCTTGCGAGTGTCTCGCTAATTGTTGATCACTTTACCTTGCAGGCTACGATCAGTCCTCCGGTCAGATGATCAGCTCTCCCTCCGCCTCGTAACTTGTCTTCCTCCCATAGCTCTCTATGTGAGCTTTGTAGTCCTTCCCGAGGTGATAGATCCGCAGGCTATCCTTTGTCTTATCAATGATGCTGAGCAGCTTCTCAACAAGGACGACCTTCTGAGCCGGGTCAACCAGACACTCAAAGACCGAGTTCTGTACCCTCTGACCATAGTCTTGGCAGGTCTTTGCCACTTGTCGCAGTCTCCTCCGTCCCGCAGCATCTGTGGTGCTGACATCGTATGTGATAAGGATATACATGGCTTAGGTCATGAGGAAGGCGGGGTAATCATCAATCTCACCTCGCAGATATCTGGCGAGCAGCGTCGCCTGAATGTAGGGCAGGAGACCGATCGGCATCTTCTCCCCGAGGTAGGGGTGAGTGCATCTGGGGTCTAAGTGTAATGGCCTGTGGCTGAGGGGCAATTCTTTTACCGGTATTAGTGAAGTCTATTAGCGGTAAAAGAAATATCTAATACCGATATTAGACTTCACTAATACCGATATAAGTCTGAGCCGGCCGACGGAAAAAATAGGACACCCCCTACACGATCCTTCCTCGAGTGAGTGGAGATGAGTGTGCAGGGGGTGTCATAGTTGGTTGTCAGTAATTAGTGAAGAGGGCTTTACTTGGCATCTATCTCACGGATCAGAGTGACACCCTCCGGCATATTGCTGTCATCAATAGTCACTCTGTAGTCGGCGAAGGACCTCGGGAGGTCAGACTGTCTCTCCACCCTGATCCTGTCGAAGAGCTCCTGTGCCGAGGCATTACCCAGCTTCGAGTCGTGGCGGAAGATATAAAGACCTCTCGGCCCCATCAGTCCGCGAGAGGAGGAGCGATCGACGTCAAACATCCGGTGGAGTGCCTCCCAGAAGAGTGCCAGGTCGTCCTCGGTAAATCCGGTCTTCTGAGCAAAAGCGGGGGTGACGAAGCCGTGGCAGAGATAAAGTCCGTAAGGCACCGTCGCCTTGCGCCCCATGGTCCGGTTCCCTCCGCCATCATCTGCGGCTTCGTTTGACTTAGCCTCCTTGGCGTCGGTAGCTGCCATGCGTGTGATGGTATGCTCGCTCGAGGTGATGGGGTCGATGGACCGGGAGAAGGTCATCTGTACCGCTCCACGGACCTGACCGGCATTCGCTCCGGTGGTGAGGACGGCACCGAATGTGCGGATGTCGTAGTATCTCCGGCACATGATCTCCTGGGACTTCTGCCGGTCCTGTGCATTCTTCGTCTGCTTATCCTCGGTAACCTGCTTGACCGCATCTGCGATGGCGTCATTGAGGATCGCATTTTCCATCACAAAGATGTCGTGTGTGCCGTCTCTCAGCTCCTCGCGTTCCTCGGAGGCAAGGAGGACATAGTTACGGACCTTGCGCTTTAGGCAGACGTCGGTGACCAGCCCGTGACCAGTCTCGATGTCGATCCGAGGGAGGTTGCCGGTGTCGGGGTCACCATTGGGGTTGCCGTCCGTGACGTCAAAGAGGTAGACGAAGTCGTACCTGTTTTTTACTGGTTCTTTCGTTGACATAATGATTAGTCTTCTGATGAGTTATTATCTATTGCTTCTTTTTCTTCCTTGGATGAGTAGTGGTACTGCTTCTGATGGTAGTAGCCGAGGCTGAAGAACCCCTGCTCCTCCAGTGTGAAGTGCATGGGGTAGGGGGACTCGTTACCGCCCAGTAATGCCATGATCTCGTCCAGCTGCTTGGCACAGATGGTGTAGAGCGCGGGATTATCCCGCTTCGCCTTCTTCTGGTGGTGTATGGAGAGTCTGATGAGGTATGGGAAGACAGCTGCCGGCGAGGTCATGGCGTTGCCGAAGTAGCTGTCGGTGATGGTCGCCTTACTATTGGCGATCTGCTGGAGAGACTCGAGTACGGCGAAGAGCCGTCCGGCGAGATATCCCTTGTTGGTTTGTTTTTTGTCGAGTGACATAGTGATGATATTTCCTTCTGTATGATGCTTGTACCGGTAGTCTCTATTGATATAGCCCTTGATGTAGGCAGCACGCAGCTCGGAGACGTTTCGCTCAGCCTTGATGCGCTGTAGGCAGGAGGCGTAGAGATCCGCTGGGTAGGGCGCTCCGGTGGTGATGCTCCTCACGAGTGCTTCGATGGGGCGCTTGGGCCACTTGTCCGCCTTGAGGGCAGCCGGCATGAGTGCCCCGACGAGTGCGTAGAGAGAGGGTATGGCAGGGTCATCGTCCATCCTCTTCACCTCTCTCCCATAGATCTTGAGGTCCTCGAGGTGCTGGAGGGTATGGGCAAAGATCTCCCGTATCGTCCCCTCGACGAAGAGCTTGACCGATATACGACCTCTCCCCGGCTCCAGGGCGAGGAGGTAAAAGCGCTCCTCAGACTCACGCTGTGGTAGTGCATTCTTATCCCCTCTAATGGCTCGAAGGGTGCTCAGCACCTTCTTGCACTTCGATCGATCAATCTGTAAGGGAGTTTTCCCCTTGCCCTTAGTGGGCTTTCTCTTCTTCCCGTTCTCCTCCTTAGGTGCTAAGGGGGGGCTAAATGTGGCTGACTTGAAGTCGCCTGCCAGCTTGTCCTCGTCTGCATGGCTGGTCCAGAAGACATAGGTGATGCCGGCGAGGAAGTAATTGGTGTCCTTGCCCTTGCCAAGCAGATCATTGAGTGCACTGGCGTATCCCTCAGCGGCTTGCGGTGAGACAGGGGCATTGTATGCCTGGGACTTGCCGTAGGAGTCGTAGCCGCTATTTACCTGAAAATTGACGAGCGAGAGTGGCATCCCGCTCAGCTTGATCCCCGGGTGAAGCCTAGAGATGGGGCCCTTGCGTCCCGTGATCAGGCAGACAGCCTCCTCACCATCGGTCTGACCAGCGTAGTAGTGAGCGCTCTGGTAGTCCTTGAGATCCTGTTCACTGGTGACGAGTCTGTCACTGTCGCCGGGAGAAGAGACACAGAAGGTCATGTTTGCTCCCGGCTTCTTGGTGATGGCGGATACCTGATCTTCGTCCTGTGTGATCCTGAGGTACTCCTCTTTGTCGTAGAAGGCTTTCACCGCCTGGAAGACCGAGTTGGATGGAAACTTCTCGGCAAACTGCCTGACCTGCTCCACAAAGGCATCCATCTGTCTCCTTGACTTGGCACGCTCTTTATCGGTGTCTTTCTTAGCGAGACCCAGCACATAACCATAGTGATCCCAGAAGAGATTGGGAGACACCCCGGATGTCCTGGTCACGGGTGTGGGGATCATATAAGGCTTACCCTTATCCTTAGGCTCTCTATCGAGCCCTTCCATTGATACGAAGTTGCCAGCTAGATCGATCACGATGATGAGGGGGATCTCCTTCCAGACAAAGCCATCCGGAAGCTTCTCCCCCAGTGCTTTGTCCCGCTCGTATAGTGACTGTAGTATCATCGCAGTATCTCTTCGCTATTGGGCTCAGGGACCTTGATCACACCGTGATCCATCCTGGCGCGGAAAAACATCGCTTCGGGGCTCTTCGGGTTGTTCTCAAAGTCCATATCATACAGCATCAGCCCGAGGTCCCGAGTCTCATCTATGCCCTCGCTGTGAGGGGCATCGGAGATGTAGCGAAAGTAGCAGCTGAACTCTCTGCACCCTAAGTAGGGCGTCGAGAAGCACTGTCCCTTAGAGGCGCGGCGCTCAAACATCCCCTGGTACTTGCCGGGGCACTCGGACTGCTTCTCGGCCTCGCTCCGTGACTCAAAGTCTCGCCTCTCCTCCTCGGAGCGATCGGAGACGGGGATGAAGACCTGCCGCGCAAAGATCCTGTACTCTACGTCCCTGAGGATGTAGGAGGTCCTCTGCTGACGGGCTTCTTCGATAAGTATCTCCTTGCCACCGGGTCGTGCCAGAGCTCCCACCTCGTTGCGCTTGACGGAGATGTGTCTGATCGGCTTACGCACTTCGATGCGGCTCACCTCCCAGCGTATGGCCGGTTTCCAGAGGATGGCTTGGAAGATATTGCGTGCTGCCGAGGGGGTGATCACGTCATAGCTGACGCGCTCCACCTTAAGCTCCGGCCGAGTGAAGCAGGCGAAGTCCCCACTTAACTCGAGGCAATACTCCTTGGACATTGGTTTTTCTGTCATAGGTAGTAATATTGTGATTAGTAGTTATACTCTTATGCGGTCTGTGTCTCCTCAACCCAGTGGTTGGAGATGACTACTCCGGCTACACTATCGTAGCACTCGTCGTCCACCAAGACCGAGATGAAGTCCTCACCCCACGGGATCTGCTCAATATTGCCGTGACTGAGTAGGGTGCTGTAGTCGCCCTGTCGGAGGGAGACGCTGTACTCCTGCATCCGGTGGTAGTCCTTCCTCGTGAGGATCTCATGGTTGCGGATCTTTCTGACAAGCGCCTTGCCCTCCTCCATGTAGGGAACGATGACTGGGAAAGTCCCCTCATCATCAATAAGCTTAAATCGCTCGGCTGCGGACTCAAAGTTAATGTCCTCAGGATCCTCTGTCAGATCTTGAGCAATGCTCTGTGTGTCAAAGCTAGTGATCCTGCCAAAGTATCTACGGTAATATTCGGCGATTACTTCAGGATCGGTTGGGCTTGTTTTCTTGTCCGATAGTTCAGAAAGTAGATCATTTGTCGCATTGCAGCCTCGGGCGATATTGCCGAAGGGTCTACTGCCATCAGCGAGACTGAAGACAAAGACCTGACCTCTCCGCTCCATTTTTCCCTCACGATTGCACCGCCCACCCGCCTGTATGATCGAGCCGAGTCCGGAGTGGGCTCTCCAGACGCAGGGGAAGTCGAGGTCAACCCCTGCCTCGATGAGTTGCGTAGAGATTACCTTAGTCGGCTCTCCGTCTCTCATCCGCTCCTTGATCGTCTCGATCGCCTTTCGTAAGTGTGCAGAGCACATCGACCGTGAGAGGTGGATCACCTCGTCTGCCTTGACCTTAGGTAGATCTCTAAGGGCGCGGTACACTTGACCGGCGTCCTTCCGGCTATTGACGACGCAGAGGACGGAGTGCTCTGCAGCGAGTCTATCGGCCAGCTCCTGCGAGGTCACCGTCTGTGGCTCCAAGTGGTAGTCGACACGGTCAAATGGGACAAAGTACTTCGCTTCTCTCGGCACCAGATCGCCCCTGGTGTCAAGGGGAGTGTAGTAGTCAGACCCGTCATCAGGCGAGTTTAGGTCCTCGTCATATACCGGCTGAGTGGCACTGCAGCAAAGTATGGAGCAGTGAAAGGCCTCGGAGAGCGTATCTATGGCGGAGAGTATGGGACTCAGAAAGCCCTCCGGGAGAGCCTGCACCTCATCCATAACGATGACAGAGTTGGCGATGCTGTGGACCTTACGACACTTGGCCGGCTTGGAGGCAAAGAGGCTCTCGAAGAACTGGACATTTGTCGTCAAGATGATGGGAGCATCCCAATTCTCTGTAAGGAACTTCAGTCGGGACATCTGATCATCGCCACTGTCGCCCTCGGTCTGCTGCTCCACCACGACCTCTGAGTGGTGCTCCAGGATATTCTCTTTGCCAAAGATTTCTCTGAAGACCATCGCTGTCTGAGTGATGATAGAGGTGTAAGGGATGACGTAGATGATCCGGTCGTGGTGGTTACGGATCGCCATCTCAAGCGCCCAAGCCATGGAGGAGATGGTCTTACCCGCTCCGGTGGGGAGCGAGAGGGTGTAGATGCCGGGATCACTCTCTGCACCGTGGGTCCGACAGCTCTCTAAGAAGTATGCTCGCGCCCGATTGACAGGCGTGTCTGGGGCGGATCGGAAGCTCTCTGTCTTCGCTCTCAGTCGCTCTCGAAGGGTACAGAGTGAGGCGTAGTTGCCCTTTTTCCGCAATCTCTCCGCACTGAGATCCGGAGTCATAAATTGCTCGGTGTCCAGTCGGTCGGCGTCCACGAGGGCGGAGAAGAGCATGCGGATCGCCATCTGGAGATCGTAGGGCTCGCCTACATCATCGCAATCGGTCGTCCCGAGATCCTCAACGCTTGTGAGCTTCTCACACGCATCGCACCACCTCTTGTACTCTCCGTGGCGCAGCCGTCTCTCCATCTCATTGTGGTCGTAGAGTCCAGGATGATGCCCGCTGATGCAGTAGGCAAGAGTGTCTGCAATCATGGGGTCGTCAAATAGTCGCCGTGCCTCTATGGCACCCACTATGGCGTGCGGTGTCTTGGGGGGCACCTTGCCGGACGGGTTAGCTCCAGAGACGGCGAGGATGTATCTCTGGAAGTCCGGTCTGTACTTCCCGAAGTCGTGAAGTAGACCGGCATTGTAGGCTAAGTCTTTCAGCCCACAGGAGTCCTCGTGCTCGTAGATCAGCTCTCGTGCCAGCCTTGACACGTTTAGGCAATGCTCCTCAATGCTTTGCTCTACATAGCATCCCATTTCCTCTTCCCGGATATGAGCTAAATGTGCTTCCATTTATGATTTACTAAAGGTTGCTTGGTAAATCTACCACTACATTTCATACGTGCAAGGATTTTCTTACTCATATTTCACTTGCAGGGTTTATCGGCTTTATTCTTATGGTCTCGATTGCCCGGATGTGGATACAAGGGCTGGTGAATGAGTCAGGCATAAGAGATCGAGAGGGTGCCACGCTCATCAGCGTGACACCCTCTCTTGATCTTACGTTATAGGATGTGCGGCTTACCAGATCTCCACACGCTCCTCAGGAGCGATGTACATAGAGTCTCCCTCCTGGATACCAAATGCGGTGTAGAAGGTGTCGATGTTCTTCAGAGTCTGATTGACACGGAATTTTCCAAGACTGTGGACATCCGTCTTCGTGCGACGGATGATCTCCTCAGGACGGATATTTTGTCCCCATACGCGGGCATAGCCGAGGTAGAATCTCTGGTCACGGCTGAGCCCATCAATCTCCGGGTATTCCTTGCCCTCGGTGGCCTTGACCATAGCGTCGTAGGCGACGAGGAGCCCGCCCTGGTCTGCGATATTCTCACCGAGAGTCATCTGACCATTGGCCATCAGACCGGGAGCTACCTCTACTTGATCAAACTGAGCGGCGAGCTTTTGCGTGGCAGCGTCAAAGGTCTTCCGATCCTCTTCCGTCCACCAATTCTCCATATTGCCCTTAGCGTCGTAGTTGCAGCCTTGGTCGTCAAATCCGTGAGTCATCTCGTGACCGATCACGACGCCGATGGCGCCATAATTGACCGCATCGTCTGCGTTGAGATTGAAGAAAGGTGGCTGCAGGATCCCTGCAGGGAAGCAGATCTCGTTGGTTGTCGGATTGTAATAGGCATTCACCTGATGAGCATTCATCAGCCAGCGATCGCGATCAACAGGCTTCTCGAGGTCAGCAGTGTTGCGACGGGTGAGGAAGGTGCCTACTTCCTTGCTGTAAGCATAGAGTGACTCATTGTTGGTATTCAGCTTCTCAAAGGTGAGCCACTTATCCGGGTAGCCGATCTTGACCGTGAAGGCACCAAGCTTCTCCTGCGCCTTCTCCTTCGTCTCATCGGTCATCCAGGAGAGGTTGTCGATGCGGGAGCTGAGAGCCGAGACAAGATTATTTACCAGCTCTGTCATACGCTCCTTTGCCTCCGGGGGGAAGTACTTGGCGACATACTGCTTGCCGATCACGTCACCGAGGCAATTGTCCACGCGGTTGACGCCCAGCTTCCAGAGCGGCTTCATCTCCTCCTTGCCGGCGATAGACTTGCCGTGGAGTGCAAAGGCTGCCTCGCGGAAGTCGTTGCTGAGGAGATCGCTGGCACCATCAATGAGCTGTCCCTTGAGGAAAAGCTTCAGATCCTCCAGCGAGGTGGCTGCAAACCACTTGTCGAAGCGGTCGAAGTAGTCCTTCTGTGCGACATTCAGCTCCTTCACGGACTCGTAACCCTCGCGACCATCGATGTAGCGCTTCCAGGGGAAAGTGTGCTGAGCATAGAAGTCCTCGAGAGACATTTTATTGTAATTCCGCTGGCTGTCTCTCAGCTCGACCATCGTGTAGAGGATCTTGGAGAGATCTTTCTCTAAGCCAAAGAGTCGATCAGCCTGAGCGGAAGCCTCCTCCATCCCGACAAGGTCAAAGACACGGGTAAAGTAGGTGCGGTAGGCCTCCTGATTGCCCTTATAGGCGGCCTCATCGGAGTAGTAGTCCGGGACGCCCATCACGAGCCCCGCCTGATAGAGGTTGAGGATATTGACGTCGCTGCTCTTCTCGTCGGCTGCGACAAAGGTGTTGAAGAAAGATCCACCACCCTGGTTGTCAGACTTAGCTATGTAGTCAACGAGTGCATCCTTGTCGGGAAGAGCATCGATCTCAGCGAGGTCAGCCAGGATCGGCTTGGCTCCATCGGACTCCAGCTTAGCTGAGTCGGTGCTGAGGGCATAGAGGAGGTACGCCTTGGCCTCATCCGTGCCCTCTGCAGCGTCCTTCAGGCTCTCGATGATCTCGTGTGCAGCCACCTCAGACTTGAGGGATAGCTCGTCGAAAGCGCCAAATCGAGAGTACTCAGGCGTGAGCGGATGAGCCTTCATCCAGCCGCCATTGGCGTAGAGGAAGAAATTCTCTCGCGGAGAGACCGTGCGGTCCATGGCGAGCGTGTCGATCGCCGGTACTTGGTCGGCTGCCGCAGTGTCCTCGGTCTTCTTGTTCCCGTCGCAGCCAATGGCACTGACAGCCAGCAGGGCCATCGCCACGGCGGATGGTACAATACCTTTTTTCATACAATGTAGTTACTTATTGAGTGATTTTATCCTTTCGACAAAGGTAG
Source organism: Porphyromonas bennonis DSM 23058 = JCM 16335 (assembly GCF_000375645.1). GTDB lineage: Bacteria > Bacteroidota > Bacteroidia > Bacteroidales > Porphyromonadaceae > Porphyromonas_A > Porphyromonas_A bennonis. The sequence goes on from NZ_AQWR01000001.1 coordinate 19,082, forward strand.
GAAATTTTGTGCTTGGAAGCATTGTATCTACAACTGACTAACGGTTAAACGCATTAGAGTCTACCCGGATAAGTCGGAGGACTTACGACCTTGATCTTGGTGCTAAATAGATAGATCTGCAGTAGACTGATTATCAATGTAAAGCGGTTGGCTGATTATATATCCGATATTAGATGTCACTATTACCGGTATTAGTGCGCACTAATACCGACTATAGTTTCGACTAATACCGGTAATAGTATGGGGGTGTCACTTCCTAGTCCTGTACGCAGAGCGAGATGTCTTTGCGAAAGACTCGATTTTGGGTAACTTTGGAAGAAAGTTAGGTAAGTAGAATACTAAAAGTAAATAGTCAAGCCAATTATGGAGTATCGTATCGAGCATGATACCATGGGCGAGGTGAAGGTCCCCGCTGATAAGTACTGGGCTGCCCAGACAGAGCGCAGCCGCAATAACTTCCGGATCGGTCCCGCAGCCTCTATGCCACACGAGATCATCACCGCCTTTGGGTACCTGAAGAAGGCGGCCGCTTATGCCAATAGCGAGCTGGGGGTCCTCCCTCAGGAGAAGCGTGACCTCATCGCTCAGGCGTGCGACGAGATCATCGAGGGCAAGCTGGATGATCAGTTCCCTCTCGTCATCTGGCAGACCGGCAGTGGCACGCAGTCCAATATGAATGTCAATGAGGTGGTTGCCAATCGCTGCCACGTCCTCAATGGTGGCAAGCTGGGCGAGCCGAGTCTGATCCACCCCAATGATGATGTCAATAAGTCGCAGTCCAGCAACGACACCTTCCCTACTGCGATGAGCATCGCTGCATACACCAAGGTGGTGCAGCATACTCTCCCGGCGGTGAAGAAGCTCCAGAAGAGCCTCGAAAAGAAGGCTGAGGACTTCAAGGACATCGTCAAGATCGGCAGGACCCACCTGCAGGACGCCACCCCTCTGACGCTCGGTCAGGAGTTCTCCGGCTACGCTGCACAGCTGGGTTATGCAATCAAGGCGATCGAGGCGACCCTGCCCCACCTCGCTGAGCTGGCGCTTGGCGGGACTGCTGTCGGCACCGGTCTCAATACGCCCAAGGGATACGCCGAGCTGGTGGCTAAGTACATCGCAGACTTTACCGGGGAGCCCTTTGTGACGGCGCCCAATAAGTTTGAGTCCCTTGCTGCTCACGACGCTGTGGTAGCGGCTCATGGAGCTCTTAATGGCCTTGCCGCTTCTCTCTTCAAGATCGCCAACGATATCCGTCTCCTCGGCTCCGGTCCCCGCTGCGGTATCGGTGAGATCCACCTGCCGGAGAATGAGCCGGGCTCCTCGATTATGCCCGGTAAGGTCAATCCTACCCAGTGTGAGGCGATGACAATGGTCTGCGTGCAGGTCTTTGGCAACCAGACTACGATCACGATGGCCGGAGCAAGTGGTAACTACGAGCTGAATGTCTTCAAGCCTGTAATGGCTGCCAACTTCCTCCAGTCTGCTCAGCTGCTTGGCGATGCCTGCATCTCGCTGGAGGAGCACTGTGTTGCCGGCATCGAGCCCAATAGGGAGCGCATCGATACCCTGCTCAATAACTCTCTGATGCTGGTCACGGCACTCAATACCCACATCGGGTATGAGAAGGCGGCCAAGATTTCCAAGGCTGCATTCCACAACGGGACCACTCTCCGCGAGGAGGCTGTAAAGTCCGGCTTCCTCACTTCCGAGGAGTTTGACCAGTGGGTTCGCCCCGAGGATATGGTGGGCAGTCTTAAGTAATAGGGTACCTTACTGATCCGAAAAAAGTCGGATCTCGCACTTGATCAGGTGCGGGATCCGACTTTTTGGTACTGTCCTCTACCGATTAGGAGAAGAGGTCGTCGATCTCCTTTGGGGCTTGCTGACTGTGTGGCTCCGTGACATCCTCTCTGTCGTACGCCACCCCGACAGCATCGTCTCGGCGACACGGCTCAAAGCCCTCGGGGAAGGTGAATTTTAGCCCGGGATCAATGCCGAGGGAGGTGTCCTTCTGTAGCTCCTTGTCTCCGTAGATCTTCTGGAAAAACCTCGCCACCACCGGCAGTGCCAGGCTCGCACCCTGACCCATGCGCATGCCATCGAAGTGGATCGATCGGTCCTCACCGCCTACCCAGCAGCCGGTGCTGAGCTTAGGAGTAAAGCACATAAACCATCCGTCCGAATGATTCTGTGTCGTGCCGGTCTTTCCTCCCATATCGGCATCGATGCCGTAACGGAAGCGCACCCTGCTGCCGGTACCACCATTCATTACTTCGCGCATCATGTAGAGAGTCTTGTAGGCGGCATCCTCCGGGAGTACTTCGTGGACCTTGGAGGTAAAGTTAGCCACCACATTTCCATACTTATCCACAATCTTAGTGACGTAGAGGGGCTCCTGCCGCATTCCTTTTTGGCTAAAAGTGGTGAAGGCTCCCACCATCTCCTCTACCGATATGTCACAAGAGCCGAGACAGAGGGCGAGGGTCGGCTCTATCGTGCCGGTGACGCCCATACTGTGGAGGTAATTGACGAAGCTATTTGAGTAACCATCACTTGACAGCTGACCCATAAGCCAGGCGGTGACCCAGTTATCCGAGTGCTTCAGTCCCCACCCGATAGAGACCATCTCGCCGATCATGGAGGAGCCGGCGTTTCTCGGTGTCCAGATGGAGCCGTCAGGATTGCGGAGTGCCGGCTGTACGTGAAGCAATTGGTCGCATGGTGTGAAGCCCTCGTTCATCGCCATGGAGTAGAGATAAGGCTTGATCGTCGACCCCACCTGACGGCGCCCTTGAGTGACCATGTCGTACTTAAAGGTGAGGAAGTCCGGTCCGCCGACATAGGCGCGTACCTCGCCCGTCTCGCTGTCCATTGCCATGAAGCCGGATCGGATGAAGGTCTTGGCATATATGATGGAGTCCCTCGGGGTCATCACGGTGTCACGAAGGGTGGTGATGTAGCTGTCTCCGCTCCGCTCGTAAGCAAATACCTGCATGTCGGTGGGCTTGTCAAAGGAGGCGATGATCTCCTCCTCGGGTACCCCGGCTGCTCGCATAGTGAAGTAGCGTCCACTCTGACGGATTGACCTGTCGATGATCTTGTCTCGCTCCTGGGGCGTGATGCTATTGGAGAAGGGCGCATTGGCGCGACCCGATTTCTCTCGATCAAAGGCGGGCTGAAGAGTGGAGGCCAGGTGCTCGATCATAGCCGCCTCGGCGTGCTCCTGCATTCGGGTATTGATCCCGGTGTAGATCTTGAGCCCGTCCGTGTAGATGTCGTAGTTGGATCCGTCCTCCTTCTTATTCTTAGCACACCAGCCATAGAGCGGATTATTGATCCAAGCGATGGAGTCGCGGCTGTACTGATCCCTCTGCCAGTCCGGATAATCGCTTCGATGGGGCTCCTTGGCTGTCATGATCTTACGGATGTACTCTCTGAAGTAGGGTGCAGCTCCGTTATTGTGGGTGCGACGATTGAAGACCAGCTTGATCGGTGTCTCCTTATGCTTGGCAGCCTCCTCCTTGGTGAGGAAGCCTTTGTCTACCATTCGGTCCATTACCAGGTTGCGCCGGCTGCGAGCGCGCTCCTCATGGCGACGGGGGTTGTAGTAGGAGGGGTTCTTGACCATAGCCACGAGGAGGGCCGACTCCTCCACCTCCAGATCCTTGGGTAGCTTGCTGAAGTAGGTGAGGGAGGCCTGCTCGATCCCGATGGCATTATAGAGGAAGTCAAATTGATTGAGATACAGGCTGATGATCTCCTCCTTGGAGTAGCGTCGCTCCAGCTCCACCGCTATGACCCACTCGATAGGCTTCTGCAGTGCTCGCTCCATAATATTGTCTGCATGAGGGGAGTAGAGCTGCTTAGCGAGCTGCTGGGTGATCGTACTACCACCGCCGGAGTCCTTGTCGCCCATGATGATGGTGCGGAAGAAGGCTCGCAGCACGCCCATCATATCGATGCCACTGTGGTCGGTAAATCGCTTGTCCTCCGTGGCGATCAGCGCGTGAACGAGCGAGGGAGCGAGGTCGTTGTAGTCCGTATGGATGCGATTATTGTCCTGCATGGCAAATGTCCCCAGCACCTGACCATCCTGGCTGATCACCTGTGAGGCATAGCGGTCGATCGGATTTTGCAGATCCTCGATCGGGGGCATATAGCCGATGACCCCTTTGGAGATGAGGAAAAAGAGGAGTATCACAGCAACGACTCCGGCAGCGAAGATGATCCAGAGCCAGGTGATAAACTTTTTGAAGCCTTGTGACATGACGATGACTGTGAGTATATCAAGTATCCGTGCTTGAGGCGGATAAGTCCATTCTAATTCATAGGATCCCACATGGAGATCCCTATTTAGTGTGCCAAATTTACCACTTTTCGCTAACTCTGTCTTTCACCTTCTCCTAAGGGCGATGGGTGACGCATTTGAGCATAGCAGCAATAGAAGTGATAACCCTCACTTGATGCTTCCTCCTACCGATCTCTTAGGGGAGAAACAACAATCGTCCATGGGTCGTCTTACTTGCAGACTCAAGTCTCAACAGATGGAGAGTATTAGTATTCCTATTTTTCAACAGAAAGAGGCGGTAAGAGACATAAAGAGACTCTGTGAGACAATTGCTCCGTACGAAGGTGGTATTTTTGCACCACTAAAGCTTCCGGATAAGTCAAGCTCTAACGGGTGTTTTATACACGTTCTGCACAATGATCTGAATGGTCCTTCGCACCACTCAGATGCGTCAACCCTGCCTAAGGGCAAGCATTCAGAAAATATTTGCTTGCAGCTATTGGCGAAGTCGGTAAATAGTCTTACCTTTGCAACGTCAAAGAGAGACACAATGTCCTATGGTGTAATTGGCAACACGCAAGATTCTGGCTCTTGAATTTAAGGTTCGAGTCCTTATAGGACAACTGACGAAGCGACCCAACTGCAGATGCGGTGGGGTCGCTTTTTCTATTTCAGTCTGTGCTGATCAGTTGCTCTGCGGAAGAGTGCGAAGCAGCTCGAATAGCCGGACTGCCATCGGGCAACTAAGACAGTGGTAGGGGATACAGTGGTTGGTGTAGAGCTCAAGCATGCACTGAGTGTCGAGGGCGTTGGTGGCGGTGATGCCATACTGACGGAAGAGGTCGATATAGCTGTTTCGCTCGGGAGGAAGCTTTCTCAGGCGGTCCAGTGCAGCCTCCTTGCCCGCATGCGAGCCGCTCCACTCCGCATAGTAATAGACGGTGGGGATGACGGCATTGATCATCAGGATCTGGATCAGACTGTCACCTATCGCCCTCAGCCTTCGGCTCGACGCCTGCCCAAAGTCGAGATGGGTCTGCCAGTAAGGGGATGGCTCTACCCGCAGCAGCTGATCCAGCCTCTTCCAGTCTCTCGTGGTGATGGCACCCATCAGTTCGTCCTCGTGGTGAAAGATCTGAGCCGCTACGGAGAGCATCCTGGTCGGGTAGGCGGCAGGTCGCAGTCTTAGCTTGCGAAACTTCCCCTGCTCAATCGGTGTGAGATCAAAAGCGGAGCGGTAGAAGAGATACTCCTCGACCAGCTGCGCCTCATACTCGTCTCGAGGAGCGGTCGTCTGGAGAAGTCCTGCCTGTCCTAACAGTATTGCCTCCAACGCCATCGGATCAGAGGCGTGACGCTTGAGAGCTCTGTAGGGGATACTTCGGGCTGTCTCCTCCATAGGGCCATTGTTGCGGTGGCAGCCGAGGTAGCGCATGATGGATCGGAAGAGGAAGGCATTGACTCCGCCCTCGTTGACCGGTCCTGCCGCTATGCGCTCTACTCTATTATGCATCCGCTCATGGATGAGCGGGCGGAAGCAGCTCCTGATCTCATCTATGCTTATCTCGGTGATCTCCGGTGTGCATCTGAGGGAGCGCCGGCTCACCTCCAGATCGGTTACTCGCTCTACCGCCTCCTTACTGAGCCGCAGCACCCCGCAGGGCACTGTCTCACCTCTCAGGTCGTGCACCTCTCGGTCATCCTCCAGCACGACGTGGAGTATGAGGTCGGTATAGCGTGGGTCTGTGTCGTGACCGTGGGCGTACCAATCGGAGGCACGTAGGTGCAGCTCCACACTTCCCACCCAGAGGATGTCACCCAGACGGATGCGTGCCATCGTGAAGTCGGGACCATCGGAGCTATTTTGCACCCCGACACTCTCCACGTCGACCCTCTGCCCTTGGACGGTGAGGTCATCGAAGAGCCGATTGCTCCAGCAGTATTGCAGTATCTTCTCTGTCACTCCGAGTCAGATAGCGCATCAATGCTATTGAGATTCCGATCCACAAGCAGTCCATCCACTGCCTTTGGTGTCCAGTTACCAGCCTTAAGGGCGCGGAAAGTGATCTCAAAGAGTTCGCCATCCTCGAGGAGGAAGTTATTCCCTCTATTGACAAAGGTGGGGAGGAACTCCTTAGATCCATCGCTGTGGAGTCGGTCGTAGGAGAGATTGACCAGATCCTTCATCCCGATGAGTCGCATGCCGACATAGCGGACAAGCGTCGCATCATAGGGTAGGGCAAGGCTAAGCGCATTGACCTGCTTCAGCTCACTACCGGAGACGAGGATCTTGATCTCCTCCCCCTCGGTAAAGGAGGTCTTATTGGTCGAGAGTGTCAGTCGACCGCTCACCACCTTGCTTGACGGGTAGACGCCGCCGTCGAGGACTGTCCCTACTGTGGATATATCGTAGGCGTCGATGAGACCATTCTTATTGATATCCCCGATGGAGATGTACCCAAAGTCGGCATCCTTGGCTCTCAGACCCACATAATTCATATAGGAAGTGAAGTCGTTCTCGTCGATCCTTCCATCGCGATTGATGTCGCCCTGTAGCTGCATGGTACTTCCCGGCACCTTGTAGATGTACATTTCCTGACCAGATCCATACTTGCCCACCCCCTCTGTGATGTGGAGACGGAGGTAGCGAGCCTGTGGCTTATCAGCGAAGGTGAGGGTCTTCATCGACCCATCGCGGGTCCAGCTGAAGGGCTGCTCCTCCGACCAGCTCTTCCTGTCCTCTGAGTAGGCGATGGTTCCCTCGAGAAGTGTGCCATTGCCGGCATCGGGTCTCGGGGAGTACTCCAGTGAGTCGAGACGTGCAACGCCTCGGAGGTCTATGATAAGGTCAAATGGTGTCGCCTCCTTGCCCCACTCGGTATGCCAGGTAGTGGTCTTGTCTCCGTCGAAGAGCTTGGAGATAGACTGTCCGGACTGATTAGGGACGGAGGTGGTGGCGGCGATGTTCTTGATCGCATTCTCATACGGATCCTTGGCTGTGCGGAGTGTCAGCAGTGACCAGTCTGATGCGCCGTCGCTATTGACAGCCCTCAGTCTCAGGGTGTACTCTGTCTCCGGCTCCAGCTCCTCGAGAGTGAAGTGCTCCCCAAGGATCGTGGAGTAAAGCATCGAACCCAGCTCTATCTCGTAGAAGTCTGCTCCATCCACTGCGCTCCAGTGCGGGGTAATGGCATAAGCCTCTACCTCGCTCTCGTTTGGAGAGGGTGTGGGTGCCTGCAGCAGACCGGTATGGCGATATAGGTGGTTCGGCTGCGAGAGTGCGTAGCCATCGACCGTCATCCGGATCGGCTCAGAGGAGGTGTCAACCTTACCCAGCTTGACCAGCAGGATCGGATTCCCCTTGATGCTGATCTGAGCAGCCTCGGATCCCTTTGTGCTGTAGCGATTGAGCTCCGGAGACTCTTCGTAGAGGAATACCCCTCCCTTGGCTTCCTCGTAATCCTTCCGATCGGTCACCTCCCGCAGAGTGATCTGTCGACCACTCACAGAGACGGATATGGCAGAGGGCTTCTGTGAGGCATTCAGTCTGATCTCAGTCGCCTTGTAGGGCTCGAAGCCGTCATAGCTCCCTTCCGTGCAACCAATGTCGAACGTAAGTCGGTCCCCACTTATCTTAAGTGACAATGGCGTGCGGACAGAGGCTCCCTCCATATAGGCTACTGTGCGACCATCCTCATCGTACTCTACGAAAGAGCCGTCTGCTCCTCCATAGAGTGCGTAGCCTCGGAAGTCCTTGGGGATCTCACTTATCTGATTGAAGGGATGAGCGTACGGAAATATTGCACCGGCCTTGACGAAGGCAGGGAGCTTCCAGAGAGGAGCATCAAAGCAATTGATCACCCGTCCGCCCTCATAGGGCTCCCCTGTGAAGAGGTCGTACCATAGACCGATCGGCAGATAGATGCCGTGGCGGAGGTCATTCCCCTCCTTGTCGGGAGCTGTCTCCTTATATATAGGTGCAATGAGGAGGCTCGGTCCAAGGAGGAACTGGTATTTCGTTGCACTCCCAAGGGTATAGGGTGATGCTTCCTCGTAAAACATCGGACGCATCAGTGGTGTACCCTCCAGCGTCTCATAGGCACAGCTGTACATGTACGGAAGCAGGGCAGACTTGAGCTTCAGGTAAGATCGGTTGATCGAGGTGGCCGGCTCTCCCAGTGCCATGGGGTACTTGGGATTGGTTCCCCAGCCGTCCATATTGAGCTGTATGGGGGTAAAAGCCTTCCACTGGTAGTCTCGGACATTCACCGGGAGGTTACCCCCGCCAAAGATCCCGTCCATATCGGAGCTGATGAAGGGCATGCCGGAGAGGCCACTGCCGATATAGGTAGGTATGTGGAAGCGGATGTACTCCCAGTCACCACCGGTCTGATCACCCGACCAGACCGAGCCGTAGCGCTGAGTGCCTGCCCATCCGTCTAGGGTTATGATGAATGGGCGAGCTCCTCCGCCCTCACGGATCATGATCTCGGCGGCATCGGCGATCCCATTGAGACCAAAAGAGTATCCTGCACCGACCCACGCCACGTCGGTCTTGAGTACCCTCACGCCTGCGGTCCCAACCTCTTTATTGAGGTCACGCTGCAGAAGTGGCTCGATGCCCTCGACCGGATGGAGGTCGCTCTGAGTCCAGAGACCGATCTCTACACCATGCTTGTGCGCATAAGCGCCATACTGTCTCAGATTCTCTATGTTACCGTCCAGTGAGTCCTCCTGCCCGTAGCCGGCTCCGTAGCCGTCATTGGGCAGCACCCAACCGAGCGGCATGTCGTGCTGGGCGTAGCGGTCGATCACGGCGCGGGCGGAGAAGGGGTAGTTATCCCGCTCGCCATTGAGCGACTCCTTGATGCCGCCATTGTCCTTCTGACTCTCCACGTAGCGCTTCCCATCCTCCATAAGGATCCCCTTACCCGGCTCAGTGGTCTCGAGCCAGTAGTCGCGGTTGTAGGCATTGAGATGACCCTCGAGGTAGCCAAACTTCGGTATCAGTGCGGGTCTCCCAGTCAGGGTGTAGTAGTCCGAGATGAGCTTGTCCGGCGTGTCGCTCACCATCAGGAAGAGGTCCAGGTAGTCCTGACTATGCTGCAGGACGACCTGATCCTTGGTTTCTTCGCCAAAGTCATATCGCCCGGGGCGGAAGGTATAGGCAAGGATCCCATAGCCGGCTGTACTCCAGTAGAATGGGGTAGGGGAGGCAACACCTCCGTCGACCCAGTTATTGGTATTCTCGATAGCAATAGACTGACCTCGGTGAGAGAAACGACCATTCTGCACTCCGCCGCCATAGAAGTATTCGTTCTCTCTTATGGAGAGGAAGATTGTGCTAGATGCTTCCTTAAATACCGGTGCTCTCATCTCCCTCACAACGCTCTTGCCACTCCGAAGGTCGGTCACACTCATGAGACCTGTACTCAGCTCGGTGGTTATGGAGATCGCATCGGTGTAGATCACAGGATTACCCGACCGGTCTGTCGCCGTGGAGATCCTAAATGGAGTGGCGCTCCTCGGACGACTGGCTAAGATCACTGCCGGAGGCTCCGAGACAGGCTCCTGCAGGGGTCTGCCCTTGGGGTCCTGATAGATCCTGACGATATGATCGCTGTAGAAGTCGAGTACTCTCGTCTGCCCGTTATCCATCGTGATGGTGATCGTGGATGGACCTGTTGGCTCGCATCGTGTGACCGTCTGAGCCTGGGTGGAAAGGCTCAGGATGAGGGCGAGAGTAGCTAAGATCAGTCGTGAAGAACGTCCCATGGTTTGTCTATTAAGTTGAATTGGTATCGAAGTAAAAGAACTCCTGTGGATCCCTACACAAAGGTACCAATATTCGCCTGTGTCTTCTCGCTTCGATCTATTATCGGTAATAGGAATTGCTATTACCGGTATCAGTATTTACTATTACCGGTAATAGTTGTCACTAATACCAGTAATAGAATTGTGGCGGAAAGGGGGCAATTGATTACCTTTGTGCCATTACCGAAGAGTGGCGCTCGTGCGCCGTGTACCTATCTCATTAGTATAGTATCTAAGATGAAGCGGAATAATGGGGGAAAACGAGTGAGACATATCATCCTGTGGATGTGTCTGGCACTATTCTTCTCCGTCGGTGGATCGGCGCAGGCTCAGACAAACAACCGTGTCCATGTGGTCCAGTCCGGAGAGACCCTGTATCGGATAGGTAAGCAGTACGGTGTCACCGTGGCAGACCTCTACCGGCTCAATCCCTCTGCCCGTCAGGGCATACGTGTCGGTGAGCGTCTGGTGCTGCCGGCCGGCGCCGGCTCAGGTGTTTCCTCGGATCAGGAGTTTTATGCGGTCAAGAAAGGGGATACCCTCTACAGTATTGCGCGACGAGCCGGCACGACGGTCAAGGAGCTGATGGCTCTTAATTCCTTCCTCAAGTCTCCCGATGACATTGCGGCAGGTATGATCATCAAGCTACCCGGCTACTCCTCGGGGGTCTCCTCGTCGCCCGAAGCCAAGCGTGTGGAGCCTGCTGCTGCGGACAGCCTCAATGGTATCCGACTGGAGACAGTCTCCGGTGGTGCCACCGTTTACTCTCTCGTCAAGGGTACTGCCTGGAGCGAGGAGGACTTCTACCGGTACAATCCTCAGGTGCTGGATCGGGGACTGAGAGCAGGGGAGTCTGTCTTCCTCCCCGATGGCAGCATCCCCAATAACCTCGCTGCTCGGAGCGTTGTCGCCACTCGTCCCTCCACCGGCTCCGGTACCCTGGATGTGGTGCTGGCTCTCCCCTTCAGGCTCGACAGGGAGAGGCGCTTTGCTGACTACTACGAGGGATTCCTGATGAGCGTGCTCGATGCGAAGCGGGAGGGGCGAGATATTAATCTCTATGTCTATAGCTGTGACGATGTAGAGATGCCGTCCACTAAGGTGGCGATCAGCAACCTTCCTGATGTCGACCTGATCATCGGTGGTGTCTCGGTCTCCACGATCCGTCAGCTGAGCGAGCTCGCCAGGTACAAGCAAGCCACCTATGTGATCCCCTTCTCCTCTAAGGAGGTGGCTTCGTCGCTCTCTGGGCGTGTCTATCAGATCAATACCCCCGCTGCCCTGCTCTATGATCAGGCAGCGGAACGCTTTATCCAGACCTATGGTTCGTACCATGTGCTCTTTGTCAATCCTATGCCGGGAGAGGAGGAGAGTCCTTTCGTTATGGCGCTCAAGAATAGGCTGCGTCTTGCCGGGAGTTCCTACTCGGAGTGCGCCTCGTCAGACTTTATGAGCGGCGAGGATGTGTCGCGACAGAGCTTAGGTCATCTGAGGATGGTGGTCGTACCGTCCTCTTCGTCCCTACAGGCAGCTCGTCAGGTGCTGAGTGCTATCGACAGTGCGCAGGAGGACCTTACGGAGAGCTCTGTGGTCACTGCCTTTGGCTATCCTGAGTGGCAGACCTATGCCTCCTCGCTTGGGAGACAGATGTATCGCGCAGAGGCTACCTTCTTTACCACATTTTTTATCTATCCACGAGACAGTGCCTACCAGCGCTTCTCTGCGGACTATATGAAGTGGTTTGGTCACGGTACAGGTAATACCTTCCCCCGTTACTCGGCTCTTGGGTACGATACTGGCAGCTATTTCCTGCGGAAAGATAAGGGGTCTGACTCCGCCTACAAGGGCGTGCAGTCGTTGCTGGACTTTGGCGGTAGCGCAAGCGGTACGATGTCGAGGGGCGTCAAGAGTAACCAGGGGGTCTTCTTCGTCCGGTATAATAAGGATAATAGTGTGTCGCGCTTCTGATGAAAAGGCTTGCTCTCACCTTACTGCTGACCCTCCTGAGCCTGTCTCCTCTGAGAATGGGAGCGGAGGAATGGGGAAAGCTGCTCATTGGACCGACCGGTGGAGTCAGTTTCTCCACGGTCACCTTTCGCCCCATCATCAATCAGAAGCCCTACCTCGGCTACAGCGGTGGGGTGGCACTGAGGTATGACGTGGAGAGCTATGCCGGGGTGCTGGTGGAGCTGAATTACTGGAAACGCGGCTGGGTCGAGGCACCTGAGGACTACCCGCAGTACACCTATAGGCGCCACCTCTCCTACGTGCATGTGCCGATTATGACGCACTTCATGATCGGTGGAGCCCGAAGCCCTTTCAAGATAACCATCGATGCCGGCTCCCACTTCGGGTACAAGTTGGGCGAACGTGAGGATGAGCGGATCGAGGAGAACTTTGACCCCTCTACCATGCGTCGTGTCTATCGGGAGCATCACGGACATAAGCTGGATCATAACTTCTGGTGGGGTGTCGGTGGTGGTGTAGGAGCGGAGTACCATATGCGTCACCTCGTGGTCGGACTGAGAGGAAGCTATCTCTATAATCTGGGGGAGCTCTTTGACAACAGTAGGACTTCGCTCTTTGGAACCTCCTCCGAGCAGGTGATCGATGTGCGTACCTACGTACTCTACCGCTTCTAACCTAGATAATCATAGCTATGAGACGAATCCTCTCTCTCTTAGTCTGCCTCTTCGTAGGGTGCTTCTCCCTGATGGCATCCACTCCGAGGAGGATTGTTTCCCTCGCTCCCTCCCTCACACGATCACTCTACTACCTGGATGCGGCTGATGAGATCGTCGGATGCACCAGTTACTGTATGGCGGCTGGACGCAAGGGGGTAACGGTGATAGCTAGTGCAGTCAAGACAAGCCCCGAGGCCATCGTGGCACTAAAGCCTGACCTGATCATCGCCACCACGCTGACTCGACAGAGTGACTTGGAGACCCTGCGAAAGCTTGGACTCGAGGTGGTCACCTATCGATCCGGGACTACACTGGATGAGATATGTGACCAATTTGTCGACCTGGGTAAGAGGGTCGGTAAGGTGGCTGAGGCGACTAAGCTCGCCGAGGCGTCCAAGGTGGTGGCTGAGGACCTCAGACAGCGCATGAGTGCACAGGGGCTAACCGGTCGAACCATACTGATGCAGCTCGGGGATGACCCCCTATATGGTGTGACGGGAGGAAACTATATGGGCGAGATGATCACCCGGCTCGGATGTATCAATATCTGTGAGGATCTTGGTCAGGGGACCCTCAGCAGGGAGTATGTGCTGCGGAGCGATCCTGACTATATCTTTATTATAGGAATGGGTGAGGATCGGCAGCCGATGATCAAGAGGTGGCAGTCCTTCCCCGACCTCAAGGCGGTTAGGCTCGATCATCTCTATGAGCTGGAGGCTAATGAGGTCTCACAGCCTACGCCGATCACCTATGTCCTTGCTCTGAGGAAGATGGCTCACGACCTGGGTCTAAAGGAGTAGATGAGGATGAATAGGTGGACCAAGTGGACTGCTCTGCTCCTCGGACTTCTGGTCCTGTCTCTCATCACCGCAGTCTTCTCCCTCACTGTGGGGGAGATGCCCATCCGTCTTGGAGATCTGCCCACCATAATGCGGGGTGACTCCATCGAGTACCGTGTGCTTCGCTACATAAGGCTCCCGCGTATGATCCTTGCCCTCTCTGTGGGAGGATCCCTAAGTTTGGCCGGGTGCCTCCTGCAGGGAGTCTTCCGTAATCCGCTCGTGGAGCCATATACCATGGGCCTATCGGGTGGGGCTTCCCTCGGTGTCGCGATCTGCATCGTTTTTGGCGTCTCTTCGTTGCAGTATATCTGGCTTCCGTTGAGCGGATTTATCGGTTCGCTGGCTGTTATGGGGGTGATCTACTCGCTCAGTCTGAGGCGCCGGTCGGTCGAGGTGCAGCGGATGCTCTTGATCGGCGTGATGATCAGCTTTGTCACCTCGTCTGCAGTCCTTTTTATAGAGGCTATAGCCCATCCTGAGGATCTCCAGAAGATCATCCTCTGGTCGATGGGCTCGCTGACACAGTCCGACAATGGCATGGTGATCGGCATGGCAGTCCTCTCTCTTCTGCTCCTGCTGATCTCTTGCCTCTTTGCCACACCGATGAATGCCATGCGGCTGGGGCTGAGAGGGGCTGGGCACTTAGGACTGGACACTCGCCGGACAGTCCGATGGCTCTTTGTCATCTCATCCTTGGCGACTGGGTGCTCGATCGCTGTTGCTGGGGTGATTGGCTTTGTGGGACTTGTGATTCCTCATGTGGTTCGGATCACTATTGGCAATGATTATAGGGTTGTGATCCCTGCCTCCTTCCTCCTCGGCGGACTCTTCCTCCTTCTCTGCGACCTGGTTGCGCGGACGATCATTGCTCCGAATGAACTCCCCATCGGAGTCATCACCGGGATCGTCGGAGGTCTCCTCTTCATTGTCCTTTTGACACGACCTCGCAGTCGTAAGCCTCTGCTATGAGTCTCCTCTCGATCAGTCACCTGTCCTCGGGATACGCCGGAGGCTTCACGATAAGAGACGTTTGTCTCGAGGTGAAGCCGGGCACTGTGGTTGGCATTATTGGTCCCAATGGCTCGGGAAAGTCTACTCTCCTCTCGACGGTTATGGGAGATCTCTCCCCGATGAGTGGCTCCATCTCTCTCGGCGAGAAGGACCTTAAGCAACTAAGCCGGCGGGAGCGTGCCTGTGCCATCTCTGTTGTGTCTCAGATGATCGATCCGATCGCCATCACGCTCAGGGATTATGTGGCTATGGGACGTCTTCCACATCATCCGCCACTCTATTACTTTGAGAGCTTGGCGGATCAGGAGGTGGTGGAGCGTTCCATTCGCCTGGTCGGCTTAGAGTCCTTGGCTGATCGGTATATGACCGAGCTGTCGGGCGGTGAGCAGCAGATGGGAGCTATAGCACAAGCGCTCTGCGTAGAGCCTCGGCTGCTGCTACTCGATGAGGCTACGGCTCACCTTGATATCACTCACACTGTGCGTGTGCTCAGTCTTGTCCGGTCCCTTGCGCAGGACAAGGTGCGTCCCCTGACGATCATCGCCGTCCTCCATGATCTCACCATGGCCTCAGAGTACTGTGACTATCTCGTCCTGATGAGGAAAGGGCAGGTCTACGCCCAAGGGAGTCCTGAGGAGGTGCTGACAGAAGAGCATATCGGAGAGGTCTATAGGATGCCGGTGAGCATTACGCCTCATCCCATCTCCGGTAGGCCCATGGTGCTTCCTCGGATGGCTTAGCACACGGATCGTGATGGAAAAATGAGCAAGAATGGGTACATTTGGGCAACTAAACCAATAACAATCATATGACGCTGAATCCACTGACAGCCATCTCTCCCATAGATGGTCGCTATCGCAACAAAGTAGAGGAACTGAGTGATTACTTCTCCGAGGCAGCTCTGATCCGATATCGCATTCGGATTGAGGTCGAGTATCTTATCTGTCTCTCCGATGTCCTTCCTCAGCTGGAGAAGATACGTAATGACGAGGATCGTCGTCGACTGAGAGCTCTCTATGAAGACTTCTCGCTCCAAGACGCCGAGCGAGTAAAGGAGATCGAGAGGACGACCAACCATGATGTCAAGGCCATCGAGTACTTCATCAAGGAGCAGATTAGCGATGATGAGTTTGGCCCTGTGCTCGAGTTTGTCCACTTCGGCCTCACCTCGCAGGATATCAATAATAGCGCACAACCGCTGGCTCTCAAGGAGGCGCTCCACGACCAGTGGCGCCCTCGACTGGACAAGGTGGTGCATGAGATCAATCAGCGTGCTGAGGAGTGGGCAGACATACCCATGCTGGCACGGACCCATGGTCAGCCTGCCTCGCCCACCACGCTCGGTAAAGAGATGAGAGTCTATAGCTATCGTCTCGAGAGACAGCTGGCGCTGCTCGACCTTGTCCCGCAGACGATAAAGTTTGGAGGCGCTACGGGTAATATGAATGCCCATCATGTCGCTTACCCCGAGATCGACTGGCGTAACTTTGCCAATCACTTTGCACACCACCTCGGGATGGGGCTGGAGGAGTATACGACCCAGATCTCTAATTACGACAACCTTGCGGCGCTTCTGGATGGTCTCAAGCGGATCTCGACGATCCTGATAGACTTCTGCCGGGACATCTGGATGTATGTCTCGATGGAGTACTTCAAGCAGAAGATCAAGGAGGGCGAGGTGGGCTCCTCAGCCATGCCACACAAGGTCAATCCCATTGACTTCGAGAATGCTGAGGGCAACCTCGGCTTTGCGGTGGCTTACTTGGAGCACCTGGCGCACAAGCTCCCGATCTCCCGTCTGCAGAGGGATCTCACCGACTCTACCGTGATGCGTAACCTCGGTATGCCGGTGGCTCATATGATGATCGCTTTCTCTTCCATTCTTAAGGGGCTCGATAAACTGATCCTCCACGAGGAGACCATACTTGCAGACTTAGACGATGCACTACCGGTCGTAGCGGAGGCGCTGCAGACAATACTCCGTCGAGAAGGCTATCCAAAGCCCTATGAGGCGCTGAAGAAGCTGACTCGCACCAATGAAAAACTTACCCTAGAGCATCTGGAGGACTTCATCGATCATCTCGATGTGAACCCGGAGGTGAAGGAGGAGATGAAGAAGATTACTCCTCGAAACTACACCGGTGTGTATAGTAAGTGACCGATTCTTCGTACCTTTACACCGTTAAATATTAGATATTTACAGTACATGCAGCCGTGAGGCTGCGTCACCCTCCCGTGAGGGAGATAGAAAAGTCTAGAATGATTAAAGACGACTACATGGATAGAGGGTCAGCGCAAGATACAGACCCTTCAGATCGCTTCGATGAGCGTTACCCTGCTTCGCGCAGGGGCTATGCTGACCGTACACGCTCAGATTTTCGCGGCAGACATCACTCTACCGATGACGATCAGCAGACAGGTATGAGGCGTCGCCGTCGTATCAGAGAGATGCGTCCTGAGGAGGTTCCATCTGCACCTCAGGACTTCCGAAGTGATAGGAATGACTCCCCTGACGACTTTGACTCATACCGTGCATCCCGCTCTTATGACCGATATGAGCGGCGTGATGGTGGCTCCTCGAGCGTTGCAGACTATCGGCGGGAGGAACCGGACACTGACTACAGGGCGAGATATAGGCAAAGATTTGAGAGTAATCGCAGGCACTACAATGACTCAGATGATGGCGTCAGAGAGAGTGCTCGTTATCGTCGCACCTCAGATACTCGTGAGGAGGATCACTCGGGTAGAGGCAGGTCTGGTTACCGCTCTTATGATAACGATCAGAGCCAGCGTCGCCAGTCGGTCGGACGTTCCTATCGTCGCGACCAAGATGATCGCCCCTCTTATGCTCAGAGATCTCGCAGATCGTTTGATGATCAGGACGGTGGCGGTCGCCGTGATACAAAACGCAACTTTGGGTCCAAGAATAATCGGTCTCCCAAGGGTGCTAACTCCTCTCGCCAGTCTAAGGGTCCAAGGAGAAAGCCTGTACAGCCTACATACGATCAGCCTGAGATAAGTGCAGATGAGCCGATCCGACTCAATAAGTATATCGCCAACTCCGGTGTCTGCTCCCGACGTGAAGCAGATGATCTCATTGCAGCCGGTGCCGTCCTGGTTAATGGCTCTCCTGTAACCACTCTTGGTACCAAGGTGACGATCAATGACCGCGTCGAAGTCAATCGCCAGGAGGTGAAGCCGGAGAGCAAGGTCTATGTCTTGCTCAATAAGCCACGCAACTGTGTCACCACGTCAGATGATCCACAGGAGCGTATGACAGTAGTCAATCTTGTCCGCTCAGCTGCCAAGGAGCGTATCTATCCGGTGGGTCGTCTTGACCGAAATACGACCGGTGTACTCCTCCTCACAAACGACGGAGAGCTAGCTGCAAAGCTGGTCCACCCTTCCTTTGAGAAAAAGAAGATATACCACGCCTGGCTCGATAAGGAGGTCTCTCCCGAGGATATGCAGAAGCTGGCAGATGGGATCGAGCTCGAGGACGGCGAGATGCATGCTGATGCGATCAGCTACGTCACCGATGACGATCACACTCAGGTGGGTATAGAGATCCACTCAGGTCGCAACCGCATTGTTCGCCGACTCTTTGAGGCACTGGGCTACCGAGTAGTGAAGCTCGATCGGGTCTACTTCGCCGGTCTGACTAAGAAGAATCTCGGTCGCGGCAAGTGGCGCTACCTGACACAGGAGGAGGTGGATAACCTCAAGATGGGAGCATTTGAGTAAGCAGATAAGAAAATCTTATGAAAAGAGTAAAGATAGTCGACCTCGTCAAGGAACCTAAGTACATCGGTCAGGAGGTCAATGTCAAGGGATGGGTCCGCACGAAGAGAGGCAGTAAGTATGTCGCCTTCATTTCGATGAATGACGGCTCCTCAGTGTACAACCTCCAGATCGTTGCAGATAAGAGCAAGATCGATGAGGAGCTGCTCAAGAAGATCACCACCGGTGCCTGTCTCTCTGTAGACGGCAAGCTGGTAGAGAGTCAGGGCAAGGGGCAGACCGTAGAGGTACAAGCTGATGCTATCGAGATCTACGGTACGGCAGACCCCGATACGTATCCCTTACAGAAAAAGGAGCACACCTTTGAGTTCCTTCGGGAGGTGGCTCACCTCCGTCCGAGGACCAATACCTTTGGTGCAGTCTTCCGTATCCGCCACAATATGGCTTATGCGATCCACAAGTACTTCCACGACAAGGGATTCGTCTACTTCCATACTCCGCTGATCACAGCCTCCGATGCTGAGGGAGCCGGGCAGATGTTCCAGGTGACGACTCTGGATGTAGCCAATCCTCCCCGCACCGAGGAGGGTGCCGTAGACTACAGCCAGGACTTCTTCGGTCAGGAGACCAATCTCACCGTCTCCGGCCAGCTGGAGGGCGAGCTTGCTGCTATGGGTCTGGGCGAGATCTACACCTTTGGTCCGACGTTCCGCGCAGAGGACTCGAATACCCCTCGCCACCTGGCAGAGTTTTGGATGATCGAGCCGGAGATGGCCTTCTACGACAATAACGACAATATGGACTTGGCGGAGGACTTCGTCAAGTACCTCATCCACTGGGCTCTGACAGAGTGCGCAGACGATGTGCAGTTCCTCAACGACACCTACGATGACACTCTCATCGAGCGACTCCAGTTTGTCGACAATCAGCGCTTTGCCCGCATCACTTACACCGAAGGTGTGGAGGTTCTGGAGCAGGCGATCAAGGACGGGGTAAAATTTGAGTTCCCTGTCTATTGGGGCTGCGACTTAGCAGCCGAGCATGAGCGCTATCTCGTAGAGAAGCACTACAAAAAGCCTGTGATGGTCACCGACTACCCGAAGGAGATCAAGGCTTTCTACATGAAGCAAAATGAGGATGGCAAGACTGTCCGCGGTATGGATGTGCTCTTCCCTCGCATCGGCGAGATCATGGGCGGATCTGAGCGTGAGGCAGACCTCGATAAGCTGACCAAGCGCTGCGAGGAGGTCGGCATCCCTCTGGAGGCGATGAATTGGTACCTTGATACACGTCGCTTCGGCGCCTGCCCCCACAGTGGATTTGGGCTGGGCTTTGAGCGCTTGGTGCTCTTCGTCACAGGGATGTCCAATATTAGGGACGTCATCCCCTTCCCCCGCACACCTAAGAATGCCAATTTCTAATCACTGACAAGTAAAAACCTCCGAACCGTACGGCTCGGAGGTTTTTTTATGCTCAGAAGGGGGGCTCAGAGTGTCTCTATGATCTCTCGAGCCTTATTGATGATCCGGTCGGAGGTGTAAGAGGGGCTGAGCTTACCCTCATCGAAGAGCGAGAGCGCCTCATCGATCTTGGCGAGCGCCTGTCGGTCTCCCGCGTACTGACTCCTCAGGGCTTTGATCTTGTCAAAAGCCTGGATCCCCCTCCGCAGCCGCTCGAAGCGGATCGAAGAGCGTACACCGGGGTAGACTAAGTAGGTGTCACCGGCAGCCCAGTTGCTGTATCGGCTGTCGAGAAGGGGCTGCTCCACCCAGCTATTGTATGCCCAACGTAGGTAGCCGTCCAGCCTCGCGCGAGCCGCATACCATCCATACCACTCTCCGTCAGCAGCGGCGCTGAAGGTAAAAGTATTGGGTCGTGGCTCGGCACAGCAGGTATAGAATGTGGTGATCTTCCCCTCGCTACGCCGCTTTGCCTTGAGCTCCTCCGAGTACTTGGCAGCCAGCCCCACGCAGTAGTAATCGAGGTGATCCGACAGCTCCTCATGCAGCGCCCCGGCCATATGCACTTTCAGCTCCGGGTCCGCCTCTTTGATCAGGCGGAAGCACTCCTCCATCACCTCGGGAGACCGCTCATCCATAGCTATGTATGTCCGGTCGATCCACCCCTTTGCCCGCAGGTGCTGCGCAAAGGAGCGAAGCATGGCAGACCAGAGCTCCGTGTAGGGCTCGCTTCCCGGCTCAGCCTTGAGGAACCTGTACTCCCCGCTCGCCTCATCAAGATAGCGGAAGGAGAGCTCCCACGGGACCATGGAGAAGCAGGTGATTGCCTTGTCGATCCCGAGATCCATCATAAAGCTGACCCACTCGTCGAAGTGGGTGTAGTCGAAGTGCCACTTGCCATCCCTCCCGAGCTTCCAGTCGATCATGGAGTCAAAGGGGTCGTGGGTCTGACCATTCCAGGGCTTGTATATGATCGAGGCGGTGATCGCCTTGCCCCCTGCGTCCCGGTACATCTCCATATAGGGGCGCATGATGCTGAAGTGCTCCTCAGACCAAGGGGTCACCCCGTAGTATCTCGCGATAGCGTAGGGATTTTGCCACAGGTCAAGGAAGAAGTCACTCTTCTCGGGCAGTGCTCTTTCGTCCACCACCACCGACAGGGGCAGGGTCGCCAGCGTCCGATCACCATTACGTACCGTGACCGTTGCCCGATAGCTTCCCGCTCTTGCATCCCTCGGGATGTCTATTGAGAACCAGATAGGGCGTGTTGTGCAGGGCGTGAGATCCAGTGAGCGAGCAAGGTGGTCGATCCCGTCAGCTACCAGGGTGGAGTCAAAAAGGGAATGATCCGGTCGCTCACCACAGCCTCCGAGGCCGTCCTTATTGAGCTCATCCGTCAGCACATAGCGGACAAAGCCGGTACCCGACTTGCCCTGAGGTGAGGGGATGAGTGCACCGTCGTTGCTCCTCAGGTCGGAGATCTCGTACGTGAGTGCGGTGAGAGGAGAGGAGCTACTCACTACCGCTTGGGCATAGACACGCTCGCCACGCCATCCTCTGAGCTGAAGCTCCCCGGCAGTCAGCCCCTCGGCCGGTCGCTCCTTGGGGTAACGGATGTCGATGCTTCCCCAGCCGATGACGGGATCGCTAAGCGACTGCCAGAGGGACCGGTCTGTCGGTGTGGGATTGGGTAGCTCCTGATAGCTCTCCACGGGATACTGACCATATGCGGTCGTTAGGGACAGCAGTCCTGCCAGGAGAGCGGTTATTCTCTTTCTCATCGTTACTTGGTTTGTGGATTGGTTTTTACTCAGAGACAAAGTTCGCTAAATTGTTTCTAATGGGTACGCCACTCTCCGCACACAGAACAAGAGGATTCGAATCACATATTGGTGACCTCAGACTAATGTCGGTATTAGGTAAAACTATTACCGATAATAGTGAACACTAATGCCGGTAATAGACAAGACTAATATCGGTAATATAAGGGACGGATAGCATTTTAATGAAAACCAAACTCTTGAGTGACGATTTGTTTGTCGCCTTACTCTCCTCAATTGCCCTGTCTCAGTCGATCTGCGGCCAGTCGGAAATTAGGTAACTTTGTAGCTGATATACATTAGACCCTTACATGAAACATATACGAAACTTCTGCATCATTGCTCACATCGATCACGGTAAGAGTACGCTTGCCGACCGTCTGCTGGACTACACCAATACGGTCGCCAATCGCTCTGAGGATCAAGTGCTGGACAATATGGATCTGGAGCGTGAGCGTGGCATCACGATCAAGAGCCACGCGATACAGATGCGGTATGAGTATCAGGGTGAGGAGTATATACTCAATCTCATCGACACCCCCGGACACGTCGACTTCTCGTACGAGGTCTCGCGCTCCATTGCGGCCTGTGAGGGAGCGCTCCTTGTGGTCGATGCCTCACAGGGGGTACAGGCGCAGACGATCTCCAATCTCTACATGGCGATCGAGCACGACCTGACGATCATCCCGGTGCTCAATAAGATTGACCTCGATAGTGCCAATGTCGACCTCGCCGGGGATGAGGTGATAGATCTCCTGGGCTGTGACCGGGAGGATATCCTGCTCGCCAGTGGTCGCTCCGGAGTGGGTGTAAAGGAGATCCTTGATACCATCGTGGAGAAGGTCCCCGCTCCTGTGGGTGATCCGGAGGCTCCGCTGCAGGCGCTCATCTTTGACTCCGTATTCAATGCCTACCGAGGGATCATTGCCTACTATAAGGTGGTGAATGGATCGGTCCACTCCGGTGAGCGGGTGAAATTTATGCAGACCGATACCGAGTACGATGCCGATGAGGTGGGTACTCTGGAGCTGGATATGGTCCCGAAAGAGGAGGTGAAGTGTGGAGACGTGGGCTACATCATCTCGGGGATCAAGGACTCAGGGGAGGTGAAGGTGGGCGACACCATCACCTCTGTGGAAAGTCCTGCTCAGGCACCGATCAAGGGGTTTGAGGAGGTGAAGCCGATGGTCTTTGCCGGTGTATATCCGGTCGCCCCGGAGGACTATGAAAACCTCAGGACCTCACTCGATAAGCTGAGGCTCAACGATGCCTCGCTGACCTTCTCGCCCGAAAGCTCCGCTGCCCTTGGCTTTGGCTTCCGATGCGGTTTCCTCGGGCTGCTCCATATGGAGATCGTCCAGGAGCGCCTTGACCGCGAGTACAATATGTCCGTCATCACTACGGTCCCCAACGTCTCCTATATGGTCTACACCCGTAAGGGAGATGTGATGGAGGTGCACAATCCATCCGGTCTCCCCGATCCCGCAGAGATCGACCACATCGAGGAGCCCTATATCCGCGCATCGATCATCACGACGATGGACTACATTGGTCCGATCATCGAACTCTGCCTCGCTAAGCGGGGGATCCTCATCAAGCAAAATTACCTCTATGGCAATCGGATGGAGCTCCTCTTCGATATGCCGCTCGGGGAGATCGTGATCGACTTCTACGACCGGCTCAAGAGCGTCTCCAGTGGGTATGCCTCCTTTGACTACCACGTCACCGACCTTCGCACCTCAGACCTCGTGCGAGTGGATATTCTCCTCAATGGTGAGCCGGTCGATGCCCTCAGTATGCTGACCTTCCGCGGCAATGCTCAGACGATGGGACGGAAGTTCTGTGAGAAACTCAAGACGCTGATCCCGAGGCAGCAATTCGATATCGCCGTGCAGGCTGCCATCGGTGCTAAGGTGGTTGCCCGAGAGACGATCAAGGCGCTGCGCAAGGATGTGACCGCAAAGTGCTACGGTGGTGACGTGAGCCGTAAGCGTAAGCTCCTCGAGAAGCAGAAGGAGGGAAAGAAGCGGATGAAGCGTATCGGTAAGGTGGAGGTGCCACAGAAGGCCTTCCTCACCGTACTTAAACTGGACGAAGACTGAGAGAAAACTATGTCTGATCAGGATACAACTGCTACGCCATCGGCACCGGTCCCGCCCCAAGGGGAGGCGACACCGCAGGACTCGACCTTCGTGAGGGAGGGTCTCTCGCGCATCCTCGCCAGTCGTGTGCCACCGCACAACCTTGAGCTGGAGCGTACCGTACTTGGCGCGCTGATACTTGAGCGGTCGGCTTTTGCCCAGATCGATGAGGTCTTGGTGAAGGACTGCTTCTACGACCCAAAGAATGCGATGATCTTCGAGGCCATCCAGCAGCTGACGCTGGAGGATAGCCCGGTGGACACGCAGACGGTGGTGGAGAAGCTGAAGCTCAATGGCACGCTACGCTCTGTCGGGGGGATGGGCTATATCGCGACGCTCGCCTCGATCGTCAATAGCACCGCTGATCTGCCTTATCACGCACGCATTCTTTATGATAAGATGGTGCAGCGTAACCTTATCTCCTTCGGTAACCGGGTGATCCAAAACTCCTTCGATGAGGAGATCGGGGTAGGGGATCTCCTGCAGGACTCGGAGCAGGAGCTCTTCAATATTTCTCAGGGGATCAATAGCAACGAGATGAAGACCATCAAGGAGCTGTTGCCTAATACCCTGCAGGAGATCCGCAATGCTGCAGAGAGGAAGGATGGTATGAGCGGTGTGAATACCGGCTTCCG
Organism: Porphyromonas bennonis DSM 23058 = JCM 16335; assembly: GCF_000375645.1. Lineage (GTDB taxonomy): Bacteria > Bacteroidota > Bacteroidia > Bacteroidales > Porphyromonadaceae > Porphyromonas_A > Porphyromonas_A bennonis. Next base: position 43,515 of record NZ_AQWR01000001.1, read on the forward strand.
GGACTTGGATGAAATCACCTTTGGCTGGCAGCCTACGGATCTGGTGATCCTCGCAGCTCGTCCGGCGATGGGTAAAACCGCTTTTGCCCTCTCCATGGCCCTCAATATGGCGATGGACTACAAGGTGCCGGTCGCCTTTTTCTCACTCGAGATGGGAGAGGACCAGCTGACGAAGCGTCTTATCTCGATGCATACCTCTATCCCCAATGAGGACATCAAGAGAGGAACCCTGACGGATGAGCAGATGCATACACTCTTCTATGGACTCGGTCCGATGGAGGAGGCGCCCATAATCATCGACGACACGGCAAGCATCTCGATCTTTGACCTCCGGTCCAGAGTCCGCCGGCTGGTGCGGAAGTATGGCGTGCGGGTGATCTTCATCGACTACCTGCAGCTGATGACAGCCAGTGGGCTGAAGAATAATGCCAATCGTGAGCAGGAGGTGAGCACTATCTCTCGCTCGCTGAAGCAGCTTGCTAAGGAGCTCGGCATCACTGTCATTGCTCTCTCTCAGCTCAATCGTGAGCTGGAGAAGCGGAATAAGGAGGGTCGCCGCCCTCAGCTCTCAGACCTGCGTGAGTCGGGGGCGATCGAGCAGGATGCGGATATGGTCATCTTCATCCACCGACCTGAGTACTACGGCATACTTACGGATGAGAACAATCGCGATATGAGAGGCCTGGCTCAGATCATCATCGCCAAGCACCGTAATGGTCGGGTGGGGGATGTCTACCTTCGCTTTGAGGGTGATCTCATCCGCTTCTCCTCCGCACTGGATAGCAATATCAATGACGACTACCAGTCTACCTTCTCCTCAAGTATAAACGGTCCGTCTGTCGACGACCCGCTCTCGGGAGGAGGTTTCTCTGACGATCAGGGAGGGTTTACGATGTAATGACTGATTGGAATGGGTAATAATACTAAGATTCAAGATTTTTTAATTCAAAACTTAGATCACGATATGAGTATGATGAAAGAATTCAAGGAGTTTGCCATGCGCGGTAACGTCCTTGATATGGCTGTCGGTGTCATCGTCGGCGGAGCCTTCGGTAAGATTGTCTCCTCCTTTGNGGATGACGTGCTGATGCCTCCCATCGGGATGCTCCTCGGGAAGGTGAATTTCTCGGACCTGAAGGCTGTCCTCAGCCCTGCTGTTATTGGGGCTGATGGAGAGATCGTCAAGCCTGAGGCTGCCATTATGTATGGTCAGTTTATCCAGACGGTGGTAGACTTCCTGATCATCGCCTGGGCAATCTTCCTAATGGTCAAGGCGGTCAATAGCTTTAAGCGGAAGGAGGCTGAGAAGCCTGCTGAGCCGGCACCTACGCCTGAGGATATCCAGCTGCTCCGCGAGATCCGTGATGAGCTGAAGAAGAAGTAATCCCTCGGATTAGACGAAAAAAAAGAGGCTGCATGCTTAATAGCATGCAGCCTCTTTGCTATATATAGAGGATTGATCTACGGATCAGCTATCAAAGGGCACTCTTGACAGCCTCTACCCAGCGGTCGATACGCTCGTCGGTGAGGTCATCTTGGTTGTCCTCGTCGAGGCAGCAGCCTACCAGCTTGCCACCCTCCTCGGCACGGCTTGCCTCATACTCGTAGCCATCCTTGCTGATAGCACCTACGAAGGTGCAGCCGCTGTTGCTGAGCTCCTCCTTGAGGATACCCACAGCATCGCAGAAGGTATCTCCGTAGCCCTCGCTGTCGCCGCATCCGAAGAGGGCAACCTTCTTGCCGGAGAGATCCTGGTCAGCAATGTCTTCTACGAGGTCGGACCAGTCGTCCTGCAGCTCGCCATCATCCCAGGTGCTGCTTCCGAAGATCAGAAGGTCGTAGTTAGCTACATCCTCTGCATCGAAGTCAGCAGCGTCACGTACGTCATCAGCAGCTACGCCAAACTTTTCGGCGATGCGGTCAGCGATGTCTTTGGTGGTTCCGGTAGAGGAACCGTAAACAATGATAGTTTTCATATACGATGATTATAACTAGTGGTAATACACTCGGACAAATATAGAAAGTAGTTTTGACATAGCCAATCTCTGTTCCATGAATTATCGCATCTTCTATGGACTACTCTGATAAATCCAGCAATACCACTTCGTACGGATCCAGCGTCAGATCAAACCCCTTCTTGAGCGGCAGGCTGAGTTCTTCACTGGTGTGCACATAGTTGTTGTACTTTGATAGATCAGAAGTTGTAGTCGAGGCGCTGGGAGCAAAGCGTGTGATCCGTACCTTACTGACCTTCTGTCTCTTTCCTGTTACTCTCACCCTGTATGTGAGTGGGTGTCTTGTGAGATTAACACCTCGGAGATAGTAGTGCTTCCTGTCGCGGTCAGAGGTCAGTGAGAGACAGATGTCATCGTGACTCTCTATCTCGTGCACCTGATCCCCTCTGGTCTCTTGGAAAAGGGAAACAAAGTCGTAGATGGTAGTGGGATGATACTGAGCTCCCCTTACTACTATCAGTGGATAGTCATTAGGGTCAGCAGAAAGAAGGGGAGCGATGCCGACACCCTCCAGGAGTGGAGTATTCCGCTCCGCCTCTACGAGAAATGCAGCTCTCTGGACCAGAGGGGGAAGGAAGACCGGCAGTGACTGCGGGTCAGCAAAGGTGGCTTCCCCGATCATCATCTTCTGCCTCCTGGTCTGTAGACTCTTATTTGCGTCAGGGAGTAAGGGGAGAAGGCGTGGCGTACTGATGTCCGAGAGATTGAGATTGAAGGCAAAGTCGCTGAAGTGGGTGGTCGAGTCTGTCAGAGGACCTGCTGCTACAAGATTGTCCTGAGCGATGGTAGTGGCATAGAGTCGGAAGCGTCTTCTATACTCTGCCGATGAGAGTCCGTAGCCGATTTGGATGAGCAGTTTAGGGTTTATGGCTAATCGTGACAGGTATTGAGCTCGTTTCTCGATCTCTGATGGGTCTTCGTACCTCGGGAATGCGGTCGGATCGGTAATTCCTGCATTGGCTACTACCATCGGTCTGGCATTAAGGCGGTCAGAGACTTTGATGAGCTTAGAGAGACCAAAGTTTCCCGTGTACTCTGTGCCACTTATGGTCCAGAGCGATAAGGTGTCCTGTCGCCCGTAGTGGGGTATCGGATAGCTACCGGGGTAGTATCCATTAGCTGTCCGGCCGCCTGGAAATCGGACAAAGGCAGGAGAAAGTCCCCTGAGTAGCTTTATCAGATGATTGGGCAAAGGAACCTCAGGATCCGAATGGTCTGCTATGCTTGTGAGCCAAAGCTCATCAATAGAGACATAACCTCGTGGCTGGGGAAATCCGGACTCTTCCGCTGATCGCATCAGCGGCTTCGACTCAAGCATCAGGTATGCCGTATCAGAGTCGGAAGTCACCTCCAGCTCTACTTCCTGACGGCTCCAATAGACATTTCCCCTGATGGTAGCGACTGATGAGACAGGGTTCATGGATGTCGTGTCCCTGACTAAAGTCGCTCTTAGCTCCGCCAGGTCACTACTGAGGAAACAGCTGAGTCGGTAGCGTTCTCCATGCTTTACCTCTAACGGATCAAGCGTGCTCACTATCCTGCAAGGTATAGAGTCCGTGTCTTTCGGCCTAAGGGTAAGGTAGTGTGACGACTCCTTGTAGAAGGTCCTCCCTTCCCCTACAGATACTTCACCACTGATAGCTCCCCAGCCATAGAGGGAGTTTGGAGTGGGGTAAAAGGTCTTGTATCCGTTTGGCGTGATCAGGGTGGATGTCTTCGGGTCGTAGCCACAATGAGTCAGCGGAGGAGCCAACTCAAACGCAGCATTAGGGATCAAGTTTGGTGACAGGAGGTCTCTACCTCCACACCCGATGTCAAGGGTGATCCCCAGAGCAAGAGGTTCCTCAGAGATGACCGGTAGATCCGTGTCTATCACTATCTCACCGAGAGGAGGACGGTGTGACTGACAGCCTCCTCCTGTGACGAAGAGTATCGCACAGAAGAGAAGAGACGAGAAGAGTATCTTACCTCTGGACCTGGTCATGGACCTATAGCGAACCCATGAGAGCTAGCAGGGGCAGGTCAGTCGCCAGAGTGATCAGGATCACCATCAGGATACTGCTGTATGCCTGCTTTGTCTCACTCCCCCGGACACGCTGGTAGACCATAGTTAGCGCGGCCACACCAGGTCCTACCATGAGGAGTAGGCAGAGAGCCATGTGCGCTCTGACTGCCTCACGCATAGCAGCGACACCGATAGCACCCTGGGATCCGCTGAGGGTGGAGATGAAGGTGTTGACCGACTCACTCGGACCAGTGAGGACAAAGATCAGTACCCCCAGCACCACCAGTCCCAGGACATTGATCACGAGAGAGAAGGTGTTGAGTCGCTTAGCTCTGCTACTCAGAAGTGAGCGGAAGGACTCACCGGCAATCAGACAGATGAATGGAGCTACGACAAGGGAGGGCGTCGGATCGCTTGTCCCGGAGACGAGGTTGTAGACAAGAGCAGAGATAATCGTCAGAAGAGCCAGTCCCTCCGCAGACAGGTGCCGCAGACTGTGCTTCTTCTCATTCATCAGGACCACGACTCCCCAGGGCAAAAGTGTCAGAAGGCATCCCCAGAGACCACGGCTGGACCACCGTCCAGACTCATGCGTTAGCCAGTGGCACTCACCCGGTAAGATTGCGGCAAGTGCTACGAGCAGTACGGCCAAGACAATGGATGTAATAGGTATCCAGAGTCGCCCCTTAGCCCCTTCGCTCCCGAGTAGGCCCCATATGAGCACAGCAAGTGCCGGTATGACCACTCCCCCGGATCCCACCGACAGCCCGGCGAGAGCGAGGAGAATGCCGCAGAGCAGTATGGGACCCACCGGATGCTTACTCTTACTTGCCACCACGTCGTGGCAGACCAGCAGGGCGAGGGTCCCGAAGAGAGCACCCAGCATAGCCGGACCGCCAGTGATGAAGAAGTAGTGAAAAAGGGGCGTGGCTATGAGGAAAAATAGCGACACTCGAGCAATAGATCGGCTGCGCTCTCGGCAGATGAAGATGAAGAAAAAGACCCCGAGGAGAATCGCAGCAAGCAGAGTCGGCATCCGTAGCGCTGCGAGCGATATCGGATCATCGCCATTATCTATCATCTGATGCATCAGGAGCACGGAGCCCTCGTAGATCGGTGAGGTGCTTCGGGTAAGGAGATCAGTGGTCGTGAGCTCTCCGGCCTTATCCAGTAGACACAGTTGCTCCACCAGACCGGCTGTCGCTTTCTCCTTCGGAGTCGCATTTCCCAGACCGTAGAGGCTGAAGAATCCCAGGAGGAGCATCACCAGGAGGTACACGAGTAGGTCCCGCCTCCCGTGGAGTAGTGCTACAACGCGTGATCGTCTTCGTCTCATGGTATTGGCTTAGTAAGGATATGTGTCTTGCACTCAACCGCCACCGGACGACCGATGGCACTCACTTCATGCGCCCTGAGAGTCGATCTCGTCGGGCTGACCAGTTTGTCTCCCGGCACCGTGAGGCTATAGTAGAGCACCTGTCTCATCCGGGATATCTGACCCGGGGTAAAGCGGTCGTTATAGGAGACCTCGTAGTCCATGAGGTTAAAGGAGGTCTGATTGAACCTCCCGTCGCATAGGTCGCGGGCTAGTAGAGAGGTGAGGACAGACTGGGCGGTCGATCCCTGGCTTGACTCTAGAGCCGCGATCTGCTCACTCATCACCCGATTGTAGGCGATCCGATTATATGACGGCGTGTCATCCACAAAGTCGCTGTCGATACACTCTTCAGTCAGCTGTAGGACGCTTGTCTCTCCCTCCGACTTTTTCTCCGCAAAGACATGGCCCAGTCCGAGGTAGTGCCCCAGTTCGTGGGCAAGTGTCACCGCCGCAGGTGTGAGTGTCTCGTGGATCCTACTGATCGACTGAGTCTCCTTGACGCGGTTCTCAAACTGCTGATAGTTCAGCACAATGCAGTGATTATAGTTGTCGAATCCCTTGATAACCCTGTCCCAGGTACCGAGTCCCTCCAGCTTGTGCTCCGTGACAAGATAGGGCAAATGGGAGCTCCCCAGAGTGATCTGACCCACATCTTTACCGTGCTTAAATGGGAAGACATAGACATTGATGTATCTGCTGATCGGGTAGCTCATCGAGTGGTAGGTGCCGCCCTTCTTGTCCTGCATCACTGCGGCCGGGTCGAGAGCCCGCTCAGTCATATCATGTGAGGTGATTCCAGAGGGCGACAGTCGCTTGCCGTCAGGATCTTTGGTGGCGAGAACAAAACGGATCCTGGAGTTCGTAAGACCGGCTCTGTTGTACTCCTTCCCCTTCATCATAGCCTTAGGATAGGGAGGATTGCCGGAGTAGAGCTGATTCACTTGCTCGACCAGTTTTTGTAGAGACGAACCGGTCACCTTCGTATAGTCATTATTCGGATCGTTGTCGTTATTCTGAGCATCCTTCTTGGCAATGTCCTCAGGATTGGTGATGACGTGGAAGATGAGCGGGATCTCGTACATGACGCTGTCGATGGCAAAACTCTGGTCGCGACCCCGCTGATGGACCGTGATGCTCACTTTGTCCTTTTCTCCCTCCTCGTCCTCGGCTATTACAAAGGCTATCTCTCCGACACGCTCTTTGTCGGAGAGATTGGGACGTACATTGATGGTAACCTTGTTCCGACTCCTGCCGGTGGGAAGGTTGGCCGATAGCCAGTCAGTCTCCGTTACGGGGACGAACTTTCGGTCGGAGGAGATGATCACCTTCAGCGTATCGCCCTCGGCGGCAACGTTTTGGAAGTCCGTTTTGTTGCTCTCCAGAGGTCCGATTGTCCCAAATGGATGACAGCCGGAGAGTAGGGCGACGACCCCACCGAGGATGATGGCTACGTAGATATATATAGGGTGCTTAGAGGTCATGTGTCAAGCCTTTATTTCCGGGGCTAAAGTTACCCAATTTTCGGCATACGCTCTTTCCTCCGGACGCTTGCTTCAGCGTGCCGAGCAGATGAAAATGTGGGATAAATCTAATACCGATATTAGGTGAATCTTTTACCGGTATTAGTGTCATCTAATATCGGTAAAAGAAAAATCCCTGAGCCTGAAGGGTCGCTTACCTCTGATCGGCCGCTTCTGCACGCTGATAGTAACGCTCTACCCAATCAAATAAGCTGAGGTCGCAGCCGGTGATCTGCTCAGACTCCTGAGCCGTGATGCCTACCATGGAGCCGGGGTGGGAGGCAGTCAGGCGGCTGGAGTAAGTGCCGGTGATCGTGGATCGTCCCTCCTCGCTCTCGCATCGGAGGAGTTGTCCTACCCTGCCGGACCCAAGGAACTCACACCTGCTCAGGTCGATGGCGCCCCCGCGACGCACGAATACCCCATAGTCAGGACCCTTCCCTCTCACCTCCAGAGTGCAGTCTGTGATTGTTGCTGAGGTCATCCCTGCCGCATCGGGATAGCGCCCATCCAGATTGCCGTCTACCTCAATCAGGCAGAGGTTCTCCTCCCCTCTCTCCCTGCTCTCCGAGCTATAGATGCCATAGAGACGACTGATGGAGCCGCGGTAGCCGTCCGTCAGGTCAACCAAGTCATCCTCCGCCCCTCTCACAAGGATCGTATGGGGTGACACTGTCCCTCCGAAGCACTCCAGCCCATCATCTCCTGAACTAAGGATCGCTACGTGGTCGATTTCGGTCTCGGAGCCGACGCCATTGAGTGTGAGTCCATTGTGCTCCACGTCCGCCGTCAGGCTTGCACCGGGGCTGTCGATGATCAGGTAGTGTATCTCCCCGGAGTCATCATCGGGGTCGTCCCCGCCATAGTATTGGTCGCGCTCCGCCTCATCCACCTCCGCCACCCGGTGAGTGGCACCGCAGATGGGGGCATTCCCATTGATGATCAGTCCCCCCCAGTAGCCGGGGAGATCGTACCCCTTGTCCGCGCATAGGACTACTGGCTCCTCAGCTGTTCCGAGGATCCGAATCTTTGCCCCTTGTTCCACTAGGATGTACTTATCGAAGCCTGGCATCGAGCCGATCACCGTCCCTCGCTCTATCGTCAGTGTAGCGCCCCTTCGGACCCGAACCGTCCCCTCGAGGTGGTATCTCCCAGTACTGAGCACAAAGTCCTCGGTGATGTCGCCGAGGAGGATCGCCTCGCTACTCTCGCCACCAGGCAGGGTGTAGTCGGGATCCATTTTGCACCCCGTGAGGAGGATAAGAACTGCTGACACCAGCAGGCTAAGTGTGTGATTAGTCATAGGATCAGTCTGGAAGGGTGTAGCTAAAGCCTATCATCAGCCTTGGTCCGTCGTAGGCAAGATGATAGAGGTAATTGCCTGACCCCTGGTAGAGCTTTGTAGGGGTATTAAGTAGGTTGTCTCCACGGAAGACAAGTAGGATACGATCTGAGAATCTGGCGTGTGCTTCTGTGGAGAGGCGTAGGGATGAGTTCTCGTAGAGATCATCACTGGCACTCTCTCCCACACTGACACACCGGTCTGAGGCGTAGTCCCCTGTGACCGTCACGCCCCACAGTTCAGTCGTGTAGTCTATGGAGCTGATGAGGCTATGGCCCGCAATACCAAGTAGGGGGATTCGCTCTCTTCGGGCATAATGTAGGGTCTCTACGGGCGAAGTGTCCGATCCTATAAGTCGGTACTTCAGCCTCACCCCGATCGGTCTCAGTAGCGGAGAGGGCAGGTGGCTCAGTTTGTAGCGCGCTTCCAGGGTCAGTCCAAGAGACTGAGCAAAGGGCGCATTACAAATTGTCTCCAGCGACCAGTGCCCATCCGTGGGAACTGCACTCTTCTGTCGAGGAATCACCTTGCCGAAGTCTTCTCGAGTGAGGTCCGGATCCACATATCTGTAGAGGTAGTCCTGCGATCCGATCCAGTCGAATGAGGCAGAGAGATGGTTTTCCTCCCATTCCTTACGGACGGCGGCGCTGATAGACATCCGATACTCGGGTCGCAGTCCCCTTTGCCCCATCTCCACAGTGTGGTCGGTACTCGAGTGTTTGTTGTAGGGGATCATCCCCTTGTAGGGAGGCAATACCTGATCGGTGGAGAGGGAGAGAGAGGAGAGCCAGCCGCTGTCGGCGGTGTGGTCAAGGGAGAGGTAGGGGAGGAGGGCAAGGTACTGCCTGGCGTCGGAGACATCATCGCCTGCTCTATTCTCCACCACTGTGTGGCAGAGATAACTGAGTCGATAGCCTCTGATGGTGCTCCCGAGCGTCAAGGAAAGCCGATCGGCGAGCAGGTTACGTCGCCACTCGACCAGCCCCTCAGCCTGATTGGTCACTACGTCGAAGCTAGCAGGTAGATAGCTGGGGATATTTGGCGAGCGAGAGAAACTCTTCTCGTCCCATGTGTCTAAGTCGTGCACATATCGGTGATCTACTAGGGAGCCGAGACTGTAGAGCACCCCTCTTCCGCCGAGGTAGGCGGCATCAGTGAGATCTCGCTTCGGCATGGAGGCAAAGGTAGGGAAGTGGGCGCCGAGCAGTGGATAGACCTTCTCAGATGTGTCGTTCTCCGAAGCGTGCAGACGCCTACCGGAGAGGAGGAGGGTCAGAACGCCCTCTGCCAGTTCTACATTCAGCTTTGCCTTAGCACCGTAGCTGATCTCACCGAGGTGAGTTGTTTTCTCACTGATCTTGCGGAAACCGTACGACCGCTCGCTTACCTCCTCATACGATAGTCGAGGGAGGTGTCTGGCTCCGATCTCAGTCCTTACCTCAGTGTCCGGCAGGTGGTGAGCGACCACCCGCTCATTGGGGCAGTCTTCCTCATAGAGCTGATGGTCGATCGACCAGGAGAGATGTGCCGAGGAGCTTGGCAGACGGTGGTCACCGGAGAGAGTAAGCCCGCCGGTCCATTTTTGCTTCAGTCGTGCACCGTTCCATCCGGGGTAGCGGTCTGGTAGAGCCCCGCCGGCTCGAGTCAGTCGCTCCAGCTCGCCTGAGTACGTGGTATGACCCTCTACCTCAAGAGGTACGATATTATTGATCCCGAGGTGATACCGCTGATCCCAGGTGTCCTGAAGCTTGAGGTTGCCGCTGAGGTTGACCCAGTCCCGATTGGAGACGATCCAGTGGAGAGTCCCTCCGGCGAAGAGCCCCATCCGACGGCTTTTAGTGTGTCTCAGCTGATAGTTTCCGATATAGCGATTGTGCAGTCCCCCGGTCCAGTTTGCCCTCATCTCATCATCGGTCTGAGTCCCGTCCTTGTACGAGAGGTTGTAGTCGATATTGAGCCTTGGGGTGAATAGGGTGCTGCTTCCCCTAAGACTGACTTCGCCGATTGGGTGGAGTTGGGGGGCAACAACGCCGGCCGAAGCAGAGAGAGTGAGGTGATTCGTCTCTTGAGCAGTAGCCGCAAGTGGTAACAACAGTAAGAGGAGAACTGCGACAGTGAGTCTATGGAGAGGGTAGCGCATCTGAATGTTACGTTAAAAGTCAACTCGAAGCGTGCCGCGGACCGCCCAAGGTGATCCTTGACTGTACGCACCCGGTGCCGTCAGTCGGCGATAGACATCGATGCGTCCCAGCTTTAGGATATTCTCCAGACCGAAACCGACCTCTACATAGCTCTGGTGGCGCATCTCTGTGGCAATCGTGGGAAGGATGAAAATGTCCGTCGCATGTGCTTGCTGATTAAGCTTAGACGTGTTGCCGTAGAGATAGTTGAGACTCCAGACACCTCGTAAGCTCAGCTTATTTAGCAGCGGGATCCTATTTAGTATCAGTCCCCTCATATGCCATTGTGCGAAGAGTGTCGCCCACTCGTCTGCCACATACTCCAGTGGGTAGAGGATCTTAAATCCATTGTCGTGGAGGGAGAAGCCCCTATTGGTCGGCGGAATGTACAGGAGAGGGAAGGGAACCGTATTCCATAGCTTGCCCACCGTTGCTTGGTAATCCATGCGTCCCCAGATGCCCAATGGCAACCGCTGCTCCAGTCGGATCTCCGTTCGGTGTCGGAGGTACTCCCCCCCGAGTACGCGGGCGGCGGTCTCGTGCTTGAGGAAGAGCACCGGGTACTCCCGCTTGATCAGGTCCTTGAAGGGCGAGTGTCGCTCCATCGACCCGGGACGGATCCTCTCTCCGGGCGCCCAGCGAACCTCCACTCCGGCGGCGGAGTCTGTGATCGACCACTGGCGCAGCAGGTCTCCATCCCGCTGCACCTTCAGGTAAGGAAAGCCGTGCTCCGCCGGGGTGTCGGTCACATGCTGCAGGTAGACCCTCAGCGACAGTGTGGAGCCGTAGTCGTGGAGGTACTGCAGCTGCCAGATATTCCGGTAGGAGCGGTTGGTGAGATAGGTGGTGCCGAAGTGGTAGTAGGTATTGTCCTGTGGGTCGGTCGCATAGAGCTGACCGGGGGTAAAGAGGTCGTGGCTGTAGGAGAGCTGGAGCTCGTCCCTCGGAAACTCTTCCCGGAAGTACCCCTTCGGGAGAAACGACCAGATGACGGAGAGGGAGTGCTTCAGCTCCCGGTCTCTGAAACCGTAAGCGAGATACCCCTCGAGGAAGAATCGCGGAGAGATGTAGCCGGTCGTCCGACCGCCGAGCCGGATCCGGGTACCCTCCACCTCATTGAAGCCAATCATCTTAGTGATCGGGCCGATGTCGAAGTGGCTTCCACCGAAGAGCTTGTACCGGTCGTACTGTGTCCTTATGTATCCGAGCGATATCATGTCCGCCGCATCTAAGAGAAAGCGGTAGAGCGGTATTGCCTTAACCTCGGCAAGGAAGTCCTTGAGTCCCTGGTCGGAGGCGAGCATCCGCTCCGTCTCCGGTCTGTATCGCACTGCGGTGGAGTCGGACGAGAGGTCGGTAATCGCCTGAGGGGCGCTGTAGAGAAGGGTGTCTGACCCGGCTGTCGGAGTCCCCGGGCTGACCACCTCGTGGTTGTCATAATGCCTCGTCTGCTCCACGTAGAGTGAGAGCAAGCGCCAGTAGAGTCTGAAGGAGAGACTGAGGGTCTCCTCGCTCACCTGTCTCCTATCCGGCTGAGCGGGATCGTATTCCTGTGTGATGGAGAGTGCATCGACAAAGTTGAGGTTGGTGGACTGAGGGACGATGAGTTCGCTCCTCAGTAGGCGCGGCGGATCAGTGACGGTGAAGTAGAGATGCCCTCGGAAGGTGGGATCACTCGGTACGAAGGGGAAGAAGGTAACCGTCTGTGCCACCTGCCCTCGCATGACGAGCGTGTCGGTGAGGTAGTACTTGTACTGACTGAGCCCGTCGGGGCTGAGGGGACTGGCAAAGTGAGTCTGGAGCAGTCGGACATCCCTGCCATAGAGATCGACCTCCGGGAAGAGTTCCTCGATCGCTACGGTCATTGTCCCGTCATCAAGGGTCTGGTCCAGCCCAGTGTGGCGAGAGTATCGGATCACCTCCCGCCACTGACTATCCTCGGCGCTATACCCGTAGTCTGAGATCCGATCTCTGATGGAGAGGGGTAGGACCCACTTCCCATCTAACCGGGAGCGGGTGACGTACTTAGGGAAAAAGGGGAAGAGAGTATTCAGCCACTTTGCCTTCAGGTCAAAGTTGGCAAGCGAGAGGGTCAGCCGATCAGCCCCACGGAGGTGGTAGCTGTAGTCGATGCTGTCTCGCCTGTCTCGCTCACTCTCCATCGCATCAAGCACCAGTGCGATGGCAGGATTTCCTTCTTTCCTGTACTTCCCCCGTGGCATCTCCACGGTAATATTGGGTATGGTGAAGGAGAGCGGCACCGAGTCCTGCGTGGTGATGAGGAAACTGTCCCTCTGGGCGGGGTAGTCCTCAGACGCCGGCACTGTCTCTGCTGAGAGCAGTGCCGGCGTGAGGGTGACAAGAAGTGTCACCATAAATGCTAAGACTAATACCCGCCGCACGATGACTATGTGCTAAGCGTACAAGGATTACTCGGAGACCACGCGGAGGGTCTTCGAGAGTGGCAATTTCTCCTTCTCCTCACCCGTGTCGCTATTCATCCCGTCAAAGACCAGCTCAGCAATAAATCGATACTCCGACGGCACCCCAGCATCCTCTCGCACCCGATCGTCATCGAGACCATTGTAGTGCTGGAGATTGGCGCCAAGGCCCAGCCCAACCAGTCCCAGCCAAGCGGCATACTGGTGTGAGCCCTGCACCTGCTCAGCCCATAGGGGGAAATTGTGCGCATAGGTCGGGAAGCGTTCCTGAAGTGACTTCGTCACCTCCTCGTCGTCAAAGAAAAGCACTGTACCTGCTGCATTACGAAACCCTCGGATCTTATCTGCAGTGCCGTCGGCATACTTCTCTTCGCCTAACTTTTCGATGAGTAGACTCTTGATCAGATCCCAGTGACGGCGGTGCGCAGCCCCGGTGAGGAGTACCATACGGACCGGCTGAGAATTAAAGGCTGATGGGGTAGTGAGTAGAATATTCCCCAGCAGCTCCTCCACCTTCTCGATCCCGGTAGGATGGGAGTCATTGAGGTCATACTGCGAGTGTCGGGTGAGGATCGGCTCCTCAGACTGTATAAATCCTTTCATTTCTTTGTATCAAAAAGTTATTGTTCCAATGTAAGATCTCACGCTGCTGCCGGAGCCAGTATCGGTCCAATAGTCGAGAGATCGGAGAAGTCTGAAGAGAGGAAGCGGCGCAGTCCGTCGGAGTCGACCTGGCGAACGATCTCCCCGCGGTACGCTATGGTGATCTCCCCGCGCTCCTCACTGACGATGATGACGCGAGCATCCGACTGCTGACTTACCCCCAGTCCGGAGCGATGGCGCAGGCCCATCTCCTTTGGCAGCGAGCTGCCATGGGCGACAGGCAGGATGCAGGCTGCGGCGAGGATGTGCCGATCCCGGATGATCAGTGCTCCGTCGTGGAGCGGAGACCCTTCGTAGAATATGTTCTCCAGTAGTCGCGAGTTGACATCCGCATTTAGCAGCTCACCGGTGTGTGCTATCGGTGTTAGGTCGACGTTATTCTCAATGACGATCAGCGCCCCCACCTTCTTCTTCGCCATACGGAGGCAGGCAAAGGTCATCATCGCAATGTACGAGGCCTCCTGCTGCTTCGCCTGGTCGCGCTTGCGCTGACGGAAGATCTTCTCCGGAGAGAGCCACTTATTCGTCGAGCCCAGCAGGGTGAGGAAGCGCCGTATGTCGTCCTGGAAGAGGATCACCAGCACCAGCAGCCCCATCCCCATCATATAATCCATGATCCGCCCCATGAGGCGCATACTGAGGATCCGGGAGAAGAGCACCCACATCATCACGAAGGTAATGATGCCGACGAGGAGCGTGCTATTGCCCCCCTTGCGCAGCGCCCTGAAGAGATAGTAGAGCAGGACGCTAAAGAGAAGTATGTCGAGTACGTCGACGAAATTAAAGGATAGCCACTCCATACATAGTAGGATACTACTTAGTCGATCGGCTTGGCGTCCTCGTCAGAGAGTCGGCGAAGCTCCTGATACATACGTACGCACTCCACGCACTCACGCACATCATGCACCCGCAGTATGTGTGCCCCATGAAGGAGTGAGTATGTGTTGAGGAAGGTGGTCCCATTCAGCGCCTCAAATGGAGTGTATCCAAAGAGCTTATAGATCATGCTCTTCCGGCTGATGCCCACGAGAAGTGGGTACCCAAGGTCGCCCCATTTGTCGAGGTCCGCCATCATTTCCCAGTTCTGCTCCGTGTTTTTCGAGAATCCAAATCCCGGGTCTACGATGATATTCTCGTCCCTCATACCGAGCTCACGAGCCTTCTGCAGCTGACTGAGTAGCTCCGTAATAGCTCCGTCGGCGACTCGACCATCGTAGTGGAGCTGCTTCTGCATAGTCTTGGGTGTGCCCCTCATATGCATCAGGATATAGGGAACGTCGAGCTGTGCTGCCGTCGGGAGCATCTCTGGGTCAATTAGTCCGCCGGATATATCGTTAATGATATCGGCACCGCCTTCCTCAATGCACCTGCGAGCCACCTCCCCGCGGAAGGTGTCTACACTGACAATTACATCGGGATAGTGGCGACGTATAGCGGTAAGCACTTCATGCAGCCGTCGCCACTCCTCCTCTGGGGAGACGTCGTCCGCATCGGGTCGGGAGGAGTAGCCCCCCACATCGATGATCTTGGCTCCCTCAGCGATGATCCTGTCGATACGCTCCTCGACAGCTTCCTCCCCCTGGATACGGCTCCCGGCATAGAAGGAGTCCGGCGTATGATTGAGGATGCCCATGACGACGGGCTCCTCGGTGAGATCCAGGACTTGACCCCTGACACGCAGTGTGCAGTGCTGATCAGACTTCATGGTAGGTGAGTTTCTTATATAACTATGACTTGGCGGCGACCTGTTGTGTCGCTCACAAAGCAAATCTAACTTTTTCCGCTCGGCTCCCCAAAATTGCCCGCAACCTTTTGCCTTCCTTAGTTCACTATACACCACCAGTCTATAGGAAATGAATGGGACTTTGCTGCAGAATGGCAGGGCAAATGCAATAGATCCAACCATCTAAATCCGACCGTCTCTATGAGGTGAATATAGATCAACTCAATAGTCTGGTTTCCAGAATAAAGTGATCCGCTAATTCTGTTACCGATATTAGCATTCACTATTACCGGTATTAGTGCTGAGTAATACCGACTATAGTTTGGACTAATACCGGTATTAGTTTGATGGCATCACCATACGGATTTGGCGCGACAGGTCTGTACCGGATTATGAGGGTAGAGAAAAAAAGGTACATTTGTGTGTGGATGGATTGTGGCGGTCCCACAAAGAGTGGGCTCTTCCCATCGATCCCACTCAGAGTGACACTCACGGTGTCAGTAGTACGAAAGAATATAATAATCACATACTATAATCGTAACATTGCTATGGCAGTATCGGAAAGCTTAATCGCCTCGGCACGTGAGAGGGCTCAGAAGTGGCTCTCTGAGGACTATGATGAGGAGACACGCCGTCAGGTGCAGCGGCTCCTGGACGCAGAGGATCCGGCGGAGTTGGTCGATGCCTTCTACCGGGATCTTGAGTTTGGCACCGGTGGTATGCGGGGCATCATGGGTGCCGGGACCAATCGTATGAATAAATACAATATCGGTGCTGCCACTCAGGGTCTCTCCAACTATATGATCAAGGAGTTTGGCGAGGACGCAGACCTTAAGGTGGTCGTTGGCTACGACGGACGCCACAATAGTACGACCTTTGCTCGTATCGTGGCTGATGTCTTTACTGCCAATGGCATCCGAGTATACCTCTTCAAGAGCCTCCGACCTACGCCGATGATCTCCTATGCGATTCGTCACTTCGGCTGTCAGAGCGGAGGGATGGTAACCGCTTCTCACAATCCGCGCGAGTACAATGGATTTAAGGTCTACTGGGAGGATGGGGCCCAGATCATCGCACCTCATGATAAGAATATCATTGGGGAGGTGAATAAGATCCGCTCCGTACGTGACATCAAGTTTGAGGGACGAGAGGATCTGATCACGATCATCGATGAGAGCTTCGATAAGCAGTACATTGATGCTCTGTTGACGACTCGGCTGACTCCAGAGGCGATCAAGGCTCACCACGACCTCTGCATTGTCTACACACCGCTTCACGGTACCGGCAGCCAGATAAATGTCCGTGCTATGGAGGCGGCTGGATTTGACAACATCCATCCGGTCAAGGAGCAGATGGTGGTCGATGGGGACTTCCCCACGGTGGACTCACCCAATCCGGAAAACCCTGAGGCGATGAAGATGGCGCTGGATCTGGCTCATCAGGTGGATGCCGATCTCGTCCTTGCCTCGGATCCCGATGCCGACCGTCTCGCTGTGGGGTGTAAGGATAATGAGGGGAAGTATGTCCTACTCACCGGCAACCAGACCTGCCTCCTCTATGCCTACTATGCGATCAAGCGTCATCAGGAGATTGGTGATCTGTCCGAGAGTGACTATCTCGTCAAGACCATCGTGACCACCGACCTGATCCGTAATGTGGCTGAAGCAGGTCACGTCGAGCTCTACGACTGCTACACCGGCTTCAAGTGGATTGCCAGCGTGATGAGGCAAAACGAAGGCACCCGTCGCTACCTCGGTGGTGGTGAGGAGAGTATCGGCTATCTCTGGGAAGACTTCGTCCGCGATAAGGACTCTGTCTCAGCCTGTATCATTATGGGAGAGATCTTCGCCTGGGCACTGGAGCAGGGTATGACGCTTTATCAGCTTCTCGACAAGATCTATCTCGAGTATGGCTACTCCATCGAGAAGACCATTAGCGTGGTGCGTCCCGGCGTAACCGGTGCTCAGGAAATCGAGGATATGATGAAGAACTTCCGTCATCACCCCCTCCAAGAGCTTGCAGGCGAGCAGGTGACGGAGGTATTGGATTACTCCACACTGGAGGGTAGAGATCAGGTGAGTGGCGAGACCTACACGCTTGACTTCCCCACCACGTCCAACGTCCTTCAGTTCTTTACCGCTAGCGGCACCAAGCTCTCTATCCGCCCGTCGGGAACGGAGCCTAAGATCAAGTTTTACATTGAGGTACATGCTTCTCCGAAGGATTCTGATCAACTGACCGAGGCACGCCGTACCTGCGACGAGCGTGTAGAGGCGATCCGCAAGCAGCTCGATATCTGAGCTTTTTAATTTAAGAAACAAAGGGATGGGAGAGCGGTGTGAACCTGTCTTTCCCATCCCTTCCCTTGTCTATCGGATGAAGGTCTGTATCGCTGAGAAACCCTCTGTGGCGCGCTCCATTGCCGCTGTCCTGGGTGCCAATGAGGCACACGACGGCTATATGGAGGGCAATGGATACCGGGTCACCTGGACCTTTGGTCACCTCTGTGAGCTGAAGGAGCCGGCGGAGTATGCCACAAGGTGGCGGCGGTGGAGTCTTGTCCATCTGCCGATCGTGCCGGAGCGATTTGGGATCAAGCTTAAGAAGGATAGCGGCATCAAGCACCAGTTTGACATCATCTGCAGACTTGTATCCGAGGCTGACGAGGTGATCAATTGTGGTGATGCAGGTCAGGAGGGAGAGCTGATCCAGCGCTGGGTACTCCAGCTGGCTGACTGTAGGGTCCCGATCCGGCGTCTCTGGCTCTCGTCGATGACCGAGGAGGCGATCCGGGAGGGTTTTGATCACCTCCACGACTCTGCCGAGTATGAGCGACTCTACTATGCCGGCATGACGCGAGCGATCGGAGACTGGCTCCTTGGGATCAATGCGACTCGGCTCTATACCCTTAAGTATCGGTCGGGGGACTCTCGCCGTCTGCTATCTGTCGGACGTGTACAGACGCCGACACTTGCCCTTATCGTCGAGAGGGCGGAGGAGATAGAGCACTTTGTCCCGGAGCCCTACTGGGAGATCAAGACGATCTACCGGGAGACAACCTTTGCCACTACTTCGGGGCGTTACAGTACGGTCGATAAGGCGCAGAAGATCTTGGATAAGATCACGGGTAAGCCCTTCTCAGTCACTAAGGTGACGAAGAAGAAGGGGAAGGAAGCTCCTCCGCATCTATTTGACCTTACCTCCCTCCAGATCGAGGCAAATAAGAAGCTGGGGCTCTCCGCCGATGAGACCCTCCGAACGATTCAGGCACTCTACGAGCGGAAGTTAGTCACCTATCCGCGCGTGGATACAACCTATATCACTGAGGATGTCTTCGCCAAGTGTCCAGAGATCCTCAATAACCTCTACCAGCATCACCGGATGCTGAGCGACCTAATCTCCCCACTGGGGCATAAGAAGCTCCGGAAACTTAAGAGTGTCGTGGATAATAGTAAGGTGACCGATCACCATGCGATCATACCGACCGGTGAGGGCGGGGTACTAATCACTAACGAGGAGATACAGATCTACGACCTCATAGCGAGACGCTTCATCGCCGCCTTCTATCCCGATATGCAGTACGAGCAGACGACGGTCCAGGGAGCAGTCGAGGGCGTACGCTTCCGAGCCAATGGGCGAGTGATCACCGATCAGGGGTGGCAGGCTGTGGTAAAACCTGAGGATGATAAGGAGTCTGGGGACGAAGAGCAGCCTACGGGTATTATGCCCGCCTTTGTAGAGGGAGAGCAGGGCCCGCACAAACCGGAGTTGCAAGAGAAGCAGACCCGCCCTCCAAGAGCCTACACTGAGGCGACGCTCCTCAGGGCGATGGAGACTGCCGGCAAACTGGTGGAGAGTGAGGAGATGAAGGAGGCGCTGAAGCAAAACGGTATCGGGCGCCCCTCTACTCGCGCCGCCATCATCGAGACACTCCTTAATCGAGACTATATCCGCAAGCAGCGGAAAGCTTTACTTCCGACCCCACTTGGTAAGGAGCTGATCCACATCATCCGTGACGACATGCTCAAGAGTGTGGAGCTGACCGGTCAGTGGGAGCGGAAGCTGCGCCAGATCGAGAGTGGAGAGTACGATGCTCGCCAGTTCATCTCCGACCTGACGCAGAAGGTCACTCGTATGGTTGCTGAGGTGATCCGTGATCCTCGCACCATGAGTGCCCTGATCGAGGAGGAGAAGTCCTCTTCCTCGGGGGGGAAAGCAAAAAAGAAGAAACGGCAGCGCCGCTCCTCCTCTAAGTCAGATAGATCTGATGATATTGTCCCCCATGAAGGAGACCTCTGTCCTAAGTGTCATAAGGGACACCTCCTTCGTGGACGGACAGCTCTCGGATGCTCTAGGTATGCAGAGGGATGCGATTACCGCTTCCCAATACCTGAGGAGTAACTTTAGATCAGTCCGTACTCAACTTCCGTACAGACTCGCTCGATCATGGCGTCCTTCCCATAAGGATCATAGTCAGCCTTCAGAGAGGCGCCGAAGAACTTGGCAAACATATTCCAGAATCCTGCCGCAAAGCCGCCAAGGAATGAGTCGATAAGCTCGTATGATGTGCTATTGGTCTCTCTCGTGATCAGCTTTAGGAGGAGCTTGCCCTGTCGGAGGGTGAGCTTCTTCATCTCCGGCTTGTATTGCTCGTAGAGCTCCTTCTGCATCCGCTTGAGGTGAGCCTCTCGAGCCTTGTCATTGGGCAGGGTTAGGAGATACTCGTAGGTCTCCATCATTGTCTCATTCACCATCTTGGCGTAGGGAAGGGTGATCTTCACGTCTCTTACCAGGCGGTTATAGGCTCTGCGCTCCTCGGGGGTAGCATACTTCATCTCCCGATATAGTGAGACCGGTCCGAGGTTTACGGTCGGGAGGCTCTCGCCGTACTCTGTCCGCACCGGTACCAGGAAACCCTTCACCTTCTTCCCCTCCATAGAGATCTCCTTCATCTCCTCGCGGAGTGACTCCTGCGCCTCTGCCACTGCTGATAGCTGCATTAGGACGAGGAGCAATAGGGGGATACGTAGCCTTAGAGGATGCACTAGTAGATAGTTCATAGTTCTTGAGTTGAGGACGTGTGGTACGCCCTTCATTCACGGCACAAATATACGCAAAAAGCCCCCTCGAAACTCTCCCAAAGGCTGATTATAAGGGAGATTTAGGAAAAAGGAGGAAGTATAGTCTTTTTTACAATACAAGGAGTGTCCCCGCCATCACCGCCATGCCGGAGATCACGCCCAGGATCGCCTGATGGTGCTTCCCATACCGCTCTGCCGCCGGGAGAAGCTCATCGAGCGAGATGTAGATCATCACCCCCGCTATGACCGCATTGGTGGTGTGGAGTAGGGCAGGGGTCAGGTAGGGCTGTAAGAAGAGGTAGCCCACCAGTGCCCCGACCGGCTCAGCCAGTCCGGAGAGGACGCCGAGGAGCAGTGCCCGTGAGCGGCTCCCGGTCGCGTAGTAGATCAGGACGGAGACGGAGATGCCCTCAGGGATGTTGTGGATCATAATTGCCAGCATTATTGGTAATGCTGTGGTAGGGGACGAAAGGGCGGAAAGGAAGGTGACCATGCCCTCTGGGAAGTTGTGCAGCGTGATGATGAGACAACTCATCAGCCCGATCCTCCTCAGACCCTCCATAGAGTGATCCTCCCCGGTACCCATCTCCTCTACGCCGTGGATCTCGTGGGGATTCTCCGTCTCGGGGATTGCCAGGTCGATCAGCAGTGTCGCTAGTATACCGCCGAAGAAAGCCAGCACCGCATACAGCTCTCCCACCGGTCCCCACGTCTCCACGAGAGAGACCCGCGCCTGAGACAGCAGCTCCACGAAGGAGATATAGATCATCACCCCGGCGGAGAGTCCCAGTCCGACACAGAGGAGTGACTTATTGGTTCGCTTGGAGAGTACGGCGATCACAGCGCCGATGCCTGTGGATAGCCCTGCCAGCAGGGTCATCATCAGGGCGATTGTAAAATTGCCTTCCATAAAGATCAGTGGTGTATCAGAGCCATCGTCAGCCCCATGAAGAGCAGACCCAAAAGGATCCCATAGAGGGAGGCGTGGCGCCTCCCGTAGCTGTATGCGGCGGGGATCAGCTCATCGAAAGAGACGTAAACCATAATCCCGGCTATCAGTGCAAGCATCAGACCAAGGAAAAGGGGCGACTCCATCGGCGCGGAGAGGAAAGCTCCGAGCACCGCTCCGATCAGCTCCATCACCCCCGAGAGAAGGCAGACCAACAGCGCCCTCATGCGCCCATACCCGGCATAGTATATAGGAATGGCGATCGAGAGTCCGATAGGGATATTATGCATGCCGACGGCCAGCATCACCGGGATCCCCTCTATGGGCGACTCCGCTGCCGTCAGATAGAGCATCATCCCCTCCGGGATATTGTGGATCGAGATCGCAACTGCAGCCGCCAGCCCGGAGATGAGTAGAGAGCGCTTTTCTTCTGCATTCTCCGTGATCCTCATTCCGTTGTCGTGGTGCGTGTGGTGAGTGCTCCCGGGCAACAGCCTGTCGAGTAGTGCCATCACCGCCATGCCGCCGGCGAAGCCCACGAGAGCAAGGAGATGCCCCCGCTCCCCATAGAGTGAGACCAGCTCCTCGTATGCCTCAGGTAGCAAGCCCTGCAGAGCCAGGTAAAGGAGGACACCACCGGCAAGCCCCATACCCAGCGCGAGGAGCCGATCCTCATGGGATCCTCTCCGACCGATGAGTGCTAGGGCGCCCCCGAGAGGTGTCGCCATCCCGGCTCCCAGAGTCAGCAGAAGAGCGTATAGGTCTAGGCTCATAGGAGATCAGTATCTATACTTCGAATTGGGAAGCATGTGGGAGTCTAATGCCCCCTCCTCTGCCTTCATCGCCAGTGTGTCTCTGAGCCTATCAAGCCCGATCTTACGAGACCCCTTGAGTAGCCAGACACTCTCGTCCGGCACCTCGATCACCTCGAGAAACGACCGAAGCCCCCCAATGTCTCGGAAGGCCATCGTCTCCGGCGAGGCGAGTCGGCAGAAGGTCTCGCCCACATAGAGTGTCGTGATCTCCGGCTCCCCCTCCATCAGTCTCATGATCTCCCGGTGCTCCTCTTCAGATGCGTCGCCCAGCTCAAGCATATCGCCGAGGATGGCAAACTTTGCCGGCTCTGGTGCGGTAAAGAGATTCTCGATGGCCGCCCGCATCGAGGAGGGGTTAGCATTGTACGCATCCATAATCAGCGAGACATGGCGCGGCAGCCTGACGACCTGAGAGCGGTCATTGGTCGGAGTATAGGACTCTATTGCGTTGGCAATCGTAGGCATAGTGAGTCCAAAGGTCACCCCGACGGCAAAGGCTGCGAGGACATTGTGGTAATTGTATCGCCCCACGAGATGGGTCCTCACCTCCTGCTCTCCCAGGCTACAGCTGATGCGGAGGGAGAGGTAGGGCTGCTCTCTCAGGATCGTCACCCTGAAGTCCGGCTCCCTCTCGTAGGAGCCATCTGCCAGACCGTAGGTCACCTGAGCCTTGTCAGACCAGCGCTCTCGGAGGAGCGGGTCATCGAGATTAAGGAAAACGACTCCCCCTCTCTCATAGGCTCTCTCGGCCAGTATGCTCTTCTCTCGCAGCGTCCCCTCGAGTGAACCAAAACCCTCGAGGTGCGCCTTCCCTATCCCTGTGATCAGAGTGTGGGTCGGACGGGCAATATCGGCGAGAGGAGCCATCTCGCCCGGGTGATTGATCCCTATCTCCACCACTGCTATCTCATGCTCGTCAGTGAGACGCAGGAGAGTGAGCGGCATGCCGAGGTGGTTATTGAAGTTTCCCTCCGTATAGAGTACCTTGTACCTCTGAGTGAGGACGACGGCGCAGAGCTCCTTCGTCGTGGTCTTGCCGTTACTTCCTGTGATGGCGAGCAGCGGGATCCTGAAGCTCTCCCGGTGTCTCTTGGCGAGCTGCTGCAGTGCAAGGAGCGTATCCTCGGTGTAGATGCAGCGTTCGTCCCTCTCGGCGAGAGCCGGATCTGAGACCAGAGCCACGGCAGCACCGAGCTCTAGCGCCGCCTCGGCAAACGTATTTCCGTCCACCCGCTCGCCGGGTAGGGCGACGAAAAAGTCCCCTTGCTCTACCTGCCTTGAGTCGGTGCAGATGGAGGGATGACGCAGGAAGACTTGGTACAGCTCCTCTATACTCATACTATTCATACATGATATGGTCACTTATGTAGGCACAAAATTAGTCTAAAAGAGGTCCCCCCGCAACCCTGACGGCTCATAGGGTCTTCCATCCGGAAAAGCAGTCGTGGTAAGACCTGAGTGCCGGTGTCGTCTCATGGCAAAGCACCCCTCGGCCTAATACCGGTATTAGTCAAATCTATAGTCGGTATTAGCTGACACTATTACCGGTATTAGATGCGACCAATACCGGTAATAGAATTAGGGGACTCCTACATGCTGATAGCCAGTTAGGTGTGGCTCTCTCACGTTCTTGTCTTGAGACAGACGACCTATGAAGGCTGATTCTATCGCGATTACTCTTTTCGAGAATAAGGGAAGTCATATTTTTTGGTACCTTTCAACCATGATTGAGTATATCTATGGGAAATTGTCCTCCAAGACTCCGACAGCTGTCGTCGTAGAGGCGGGAGGCATTGGGTATATGCTGAATATCACCCTCAATACGTACAATGCTCTGGACCGAATGGAGTCCGACGAGGTGCGTCTCTTTGTCCATGAGGTGATCCGGGAGGATGCATTTGAGCTCTACGGATTTATGGACTTAAGCGAGCGTCAGATATTTCGTCTGCTGACCAGTGTCTCCGGCATTGGTCCTGCGACGGGGCGACTTATCCTCAGTACCTTTACCGCTGGGGATCTGGTCTCTATCATTGCCTCCGGAGACGACCGGTCACTACAGAGTGTCAAGGGGATCGGATCTAAGACGGCCAAGCGGGCGATCCTTGACCTGAAAGACAAGGTGGTGACTGAGATGGCAGACTATATGGGGACGAAGGAGATGAGTGTCAGCCGAACCGTTACGCCTACTGCCCGCAAAGAGGTCTTGGATGAGGCTGAGCAGGCCTTTGTCACACTGGGATATACGAAGGCAATGGCTCATAAGGTCATCGAGAAGCTGATCCGAGAGGATCCGGAGATGAGTGTCAATGATATCATCCGCAAGGGGCTGAAGATGATCTAAATAACTTGCTGAGCGCTGATGAAGGGTCGTCTCCTACTCCTGCTCTCTGTGCTCGGACTGCTCGCTCCTATCTCAGCAGCTGCCCAGCTGTCGGGAGATAGTGCGATGGTCACACCCCCTCAGCTCAGGGTCACCTCCAGTGGCTCGATCACTCTCTCTGTGGGACAGTCTACGATATGGGAGGACAATCCTCTCCTCCCTCAGGCCTACCGCAAGAGATCTGTCCCTCTCCTGGAGCATCAGGGTAACTTACATACCAGTGTACGCTACGGCGATCGGCTCTCTCTCGACCTGGACTATAATACCGATCGGGGGCTGAGCTCATCCAAGAATAGGCTCCGACTGGGCTATAAGGGAGCAGAGTATGAGCTCCTACAGTCACTGCAGGCGGGTAATATCAACTACAGGAGCCACAACCCTCTGATCTCGATGCCATCTAATCTCTTCGGGGTCACGGGGGACCTCTGGATCGGTCCGCTGCAGTTACGCTTCCTGACCTCTATAGGGAGGGACAACGTCAGGAGGATGACTGTCAGAAGAGGGAAGCAGATCTACCCCTTCGAGCTGAAGAGCTCGGACTATGAGGTCAATAAGCACTTCTTCCTCTCGGAGTTTTTTGCCCAAAAGTACGATGATGCGCTAAAGAGGCTCCCCCTCGTCTCGAGCGAGATCAAGATCCTTCGGGTCACTGTCTGGATGGAGTCGGATAATACCTCTGACAATGGTGGTCGGGTGCATAAGGTGACTGCTTATACTTCTCTGAGCAAGGAGGCTGAGACACCCCCTGAGGGGCAGGGCTCCGGTAATGAGGTAGAGATCCCTTATGCCGTACGCCTGGATGAGGAGAGCTATGAGGTCAATCGCCTCCTTGGCTTTATCTCCCTGAAGTTCCCCATCGCCGACACGAAGAGACTCGCCGTCGCCTATGAGTATCAGTATCAGGGGCGGATCATACGTGTCGGGTCCTTCGATGCCGATCCATCCGGTAAGATCTCGGCGGCTCTCCTGGTAGACCGCGATAAGTCTCCCGCCTCGGAGCTCTGGCCTCTGATGATGAAGAACGGCTACTCTATAGGTGGATCAGGTGGTCTGACGGGGTCGGATGATCTGGAGGTGAGGCTGAGCTATGTCGAGCCCTCTACCGGGGTGCCGACAGAGATGACTCCGTCCGGTGAGTCCTGGATGAGATGGATGGGATGGGACCTGCAGGATAGCAGAGGGGTGGGCGGAGTCAGTGATGGGAGGTTTGACTATATCCCGGGTGTGACCGTGAGCGAGGAGATGGGAACCGTTTTTCTCCCCCGGAGAGAGCCATTCAGATCCCTTCCCCGGGGGTACAAGCCCTACGAGAGCCTGTACGTGGAGAGTCGGACAAAGGCCAGGGAACGGCAGGATCTGGATCTCTTTAGGATAACTGGTGCGGTCTCCTCCAGGTCAAATGGTTCAGTCCGGATCGGTCACCGCATCCCTAAGGGGAGCATCACCGCAGTGCAGGGCGGTCGGACACTGATAGAGGGGTCCGACTATCAGGTCGACTATGATCAGGGGGAGCTTACCATACTTAGCTCATCGGAGGAGCCGGTCGAGCTCTCCATCCCGCTGGAGTCGCAGACGGAAATTAAGCGGAGGTCCCTCTTCGGCGTAGAGGCTGAACTGTCACTGGTCTCGCACCTTACCTTCGGAACCAGTCTGTACGGTTACGTAGAAGATAGCGGGGAGGAGAAGATGAGTATCCAGCAGGAGGATCTCCGTAATACCATCCTGGGGGCTCACCTCTCCTACGATTACAGCTCCAGGAGGCTCTCACAGAGGCTCGCCGGGATCAGTCAAGTGTCGCCCGATCTCCCCACTTCGCTCAGGGTCAGGATGGCGTACGCTCATCTGATCTCAGACTACAATACTTCCGGCGAGCGAGGTCAGATTGTCATTGACGACTTTGAGGACGGGGGTAGTGCCGTCGACCTTACCTCGTCTCTCAGATGGCAGCTCTCCTCCTCTGGTGAGAACGACGCCGATCACAGAGCCCATTTGGCATGGTTTAATGTCGACCCTCTCTTGGTAAGGGACGGAGCCCCCGGGCAGCCAGTCAGTCTCGCCCGTCGGCAGGATATGAGACGTCTGCCTCTGGTGAGAGAGTATCGGATGGAGGAGCTCTTCCCGAGACGGGACCTCAATCAGCTGGGTACGCAGTTTATTCAGATGCTTAACTTGTCCTACTATCCTGATGAGCGTGGTCCCTATAACTACCGTACCGAGGGCTGGGTCGAGGGCGCCAAGCTCAGTCGGGCGACTGACAACTGGGCTGCCATTGCCACGCCACTCGAGGTACAGGATCTGGAGAAAGAGCGTATCACTTCCCTTGAGCTATGGCTGCTGGATCCTTACTACTCCGGACAGGATGTCCCTGAGGGAGACCTGCTGATCGACCTCGGCCACTTCTCTGAGGAGATCATACCGGACGGTGCACTGGACTTTGAGAGCAGTCTTCCGACTGTGACCACTCCCCATGGGCGACGGGCAGAGTCAGTCCCGCCGGTTCGCTCCTTCTCCTCGGATGGTATCGAGAGTCAGGATGTGGGACTGGATGGAGTTTCTTCCGGTGAGGAGCAGGAGCTATTTGCTGACTATATCAGCTCGCTTCGGACTGTCATTGACCCTGACGCTTGGACTATGGGGGGTGTGACTCTCCCCGGCTCTCCGCTGGAGGATCCCTCCGGGGATGACTACCACTTCTACCTCGGAGAGCGGTGGGATCGTGCTGAGGCAAGCATACTGGAGAGGTATAAGTACATCAATGGTACGGAAGGAAACTCGCTCCCAAGGCTCATCCAAGGGCGTCCGGCGGCGTGGACCGACCTTCCGGACACTGAGGATCTCGATGGAGATGGAGTACTGACCTCGAGAGAGAGCTTCTTCCGCTATCAGCTGTCGCTCTCCAGAGAGGAACTTCAGCCTGGTGGCAAGTGGTACACTGGCGAAGTGGTGGTCCGTGAGGATGGCAGTCAAACCTCAAGATGGGTCAAGCTTACCATTCCGCTCTCAAAGTATGATGCCACCATGGGAATACATCCCAGCATGCAGGACATCAGTGCAGTGCGACTCACCCTGAGGCGCTTCAATCAGCCGATTCACCTTAGATGCGCTGCGATTAGGCTCGTTTCTTCCCCCTGGCAACCTTACACCTCGACTATAGATCCCGATCGGACCAATGCGGAGATCACCCTCCAGACCCACAGCCTGGAGGAGGACTCGGGTCGCTCTCCCATACCGTACGTTTCCCCGAGGGGTGTGGCAAGAGACAGACGTCCTGGGGTGCTCTCACGAGTGAGATACGATGAGAAGGCGCTGGCGATCTCGATTCCGGATATGGCAAAGGATGAGACAGCGGCAGTCTATCGAGCTACCGACCTTGACCTTCGGCACTATCGACAGCTTGTCCTCTATACTCATGCTGAGGGAGAGGTGAGGGATCAGGATTTGGAGCTTTTCATAAGGGTGGGGTCGGACTTTTCGTCCAATTACTATGAGTACCGCCATCCTCTGCAGGTGACGCCGCGGAGGGACTATAGCAAGATGAGTAATGGGGAGCTGCAGGATGTCGTCTGGCCCACCGCCAATGTCCTCCAGATAGACCTCAGCGAACTAATAAGTCTGAAGGAGGAGCGGGAGTCGTTTGCCGGTGAGGATCGAAGTCAGGTATACTCCCGAGGGAGAGTCTCACTGCGGGGATACCCCTCCCTGGGTAACGTGACGGCGATACTGATAGGCGTCAGAAACAAGAGTGGCAGGAGGGTATCGGCAGAGGTCTGGGTCAATGAACTGTCGGTATCCGGCGCAGGGCAGATGTCGGGCGGTGCATGGCTAACCGATGTCAGCGCCACTCTCTCAGACCTCGGGTCAGCGAGCCTTAAGGTAGGCAGTCAGAGTGCAGGCTATGGAGATATCAGGAGTGATGTGAGGCTTCAGAGACCGCTTTCTCACACCTACTTCGATCTTGAGTCAATTATTGAGTTAGGTAAATTGCTGCCTAAGCGGTGGGGAGTAGAGGCTCCGGTCAGATACACGTTGCAGGAGAATAGAAGTACCCCCCGCTATGATCCCTATGATACGGATCGGCCATACAATGGAGGCGAGCCGATATACTATGAGCACTCCGATCGTCTAAGCCTGAGTAACTGGAGAGTGAGACCGGAGAGTAGTACCGCAGGCAATAAGTCCGACCTCACTCTCTCTTACGACTTAGCACATCATCGCCGACGAGATCCGCAGACACTGGATCGGAATAGTCGGCGCATGCACTCCACCATCGACTACCTCAGAGAGAGCGGCACCGGAGACTATGTGCGTCTCCACAGTGGCTGGAGCCGAGTCTACGACTCCTCCCTCCTGCCTACGCCTGGCGAGGAGAAGGAGCACTCCACTCAGGTCTATCGCAACTGGCTCTGGGATCGATCTCTCGGGGTGAAGTGGTCCCCTGTGACCTTCGGCTCGGTCACGATCCACAGCAACACACTCGCACTCGTTGACGACACCCCATCCAGCATTGAGCGTCGGGACAAGGACCTCTCCTTCCGCCTATTCTCCGAGCAGATATTACGCTCCATTGCTACCCTCGGTACGACAGACAGGTATCAGGGCAGGTATACCCTCTCTCTCCACACCCCCATGATGCGTCATCGGCTCCTCCGTCCGGCTTATGCAAGTCTTACTTACAGTGGGGATTACTCCTGGAGAAGAGGTGTGATCGTGGGGGAAGAGAGTAGCGGGCACACGATCCGAAACGATGGCCGGATGGATCTCCTCCTTAGATACAACTTTGGTCAACTGGCTCCTCAGGGAGATAGTCGTAAGAGTCCCGGTGAACTGCAGGTGAAGTATGGTCGCTATGGAGGAAGTACGATCCCGGGCTTCCTACCGGAGGCAGGCAAGGTCTTCGGGGTGGGGCATCTGGAGGGAGCGATCTCTCCTACGCTTGGGTATATGCTGGGGATAAGCGACTTTGCTGAGGAGATCAATCATGCGATGAGATCCAAGTGGGTCAAGGAAGATCCCACTCTTAGTCGGCTCCCCTCCTACTTCGTCAAGGATGACCTTGCCTGTGAGCTGCGGCTTCGTCCACTCAGTGGCGTGACCGTGGATCTATTCCTCAGCCAGGTCCGAAGTCGCTCCTATATATGTAGTGGCGTCAGTGGCGATGGGGCAGATATGACAGGGCGGCTCAGGATGTCTACCATTGGTCTTAGGAAAGATGCTACTGCGGAGATCCTGAGAGACTTGGCGAGTGATAACGATAGGGATAGGGCTATTGGACTCTTTAGATCGCACTACCTCGTCAGTCCCAAGGAGCAAAAGGGGCTCCCCTCGTCGCTTAACCTTCTTCCTAATTGGCTCATCACGCTGGATCTCGCTTCCCTCTCCGATGCGATCCGGTCTGTGACACCGCGCCTGGTCGTCAAGCACCAGTATCAGGGGTTGCTTGAGTTGCCTGACTACCGACTAAGAAGTGATGCCACTCCTGAGAGTCCATACGATCTACAGACGATCACCACTTCGGACCACTTTGGTCCTTTGATCGGCGTAGACGCCACAGTCGGTAAGGGGCTCACGCTCTCGGCCGCCTATATCCTAAGCAACTCCCGATCTCTCCTGATCGAGAGCCTGAGACTCCTCACACAGACCGACCGACGTGGAGATCTCTCCGTCAGATATCAGGTTGCCCTCCCTCCGCTCATCAGATCGGGTATCCCGATACTCTCATCATCGCAGACATCACTAGAGAGCAATCTCAGCTACTCCTACACCCACACATCGATGGAGGAGGCAAGTGTGCGAAGCGAAAGCCAGAGCAGGCTGCGTGGGTTAGACTTACACAGCATGAGGCTCACGCTGGACTACCACTGCTCGAGCAGTCTCTCCATCAGAGGCTTCTGGAGAGAGGAGATAAGAAATCCCTTAGTCACCGGACACCAATATCCCTACCGTAAGTCCTCTTACGGCGTGATGCTGATGCTAAGTCTCCGCCCTTAGTCGATGTCTCGGAGAGGGATGGCAGATGTCTGCTTGACTACCCCGAGCACGAAGACGCTGTCAAGACTGCCGATGCTATCGATCGTACCCAGCTTATTGAGTACAAAATTCTGGTACTCGGACATATCGTGGGTCAAGATCTTCACCATGAAGTCATAGTCGCCGGAAGTGTTGTAGCACTCAACCACCTCGTCAAAGCCAATGATCTTATTCATGAAGTCCTGCCCCATCTCCTGTGCATGCTTTTTGAGCTTAATGTTGCACCATACCTGGATGTTGTTGCCGGTCTTCTCCGGATTGAGGATGGCAACATACTTGCTGATGTAGCCCTCCTGCTCCATCTTGCGCTGTCTCTCGAAGACAGGCGACTGAGAGAGCCCGACACGACTCGCAAGCTCCTTGGTGGTTATCTTCCCGCTTTTCTGGAGCTCTCTCAGTATTTTGATATCAATATTGTCTAAGGTGTAGCTCATATAACTGTTGTCTGCGTGATTGATTAGTGGGTAAGTCTTGTTTCCGAAACAAAAATAAGCAAATCCTCGTCATTTTTAGATATTTCTGCTTGGTCGAGGCATTAAAGTGCTGCGAAACCATTCAACTCATTGCGTTTGATCGGGTGTACACGGAAGTGTCAGTGGTGCAAATATACCATCTCCACCGGAAGAGGTTGTCTCACGGAGTCTCTGAGTGTCTCCTCCGGTCTCTTACTTGCCAAATATGCAGACTGTGAGACTCTCCGTCCGAGGAGCCGAGACTCCACAAGAAAGACGACTCGGGAACATAATTGTCACCTTCTCTGACGTCAAAATAAGAGAGTGTGCCCCTCACCGACTGTTGGGGGGCACACTCTCTTACTGTAGGATGACAGGTTAGAGCAGTCTGCCGAGTAGCCCTCTTACTTCATCGAAGGAGGTTGCTCTTGTCACGATATCTCCCTCGGCATTGATGAGGAAGAGTGCGGGGACTGAGCTTATGTTGTACAGACCGATGAGGGAGGAGTAGACTCCATCCTTGTCCCGGACGTTGTGCCATGGCTGGTTGACCACTCTATTCTTCCACACATAGCTGTCTGTGTCGAAGCTGACCTGATAGACCCTCAGACCGCGCGGAGAGTAAGTCTCGTAGAGGCTCGCTATCTGGCTCTGGTACGCCGTGCTCCAGTCTGTGTCCATAGAGGTAAAGCTGAGGAGGGTGACGTGTCCATTAGCAACATCTGAGAGACTGATCTCCTGACCGTCGAGGCTGGGAAGGGTGATATCGAAGTACCCGATGTGGCGCACATCCTTACTTGGCAGAGAGTCCACTTGGGCGATCTCCCTGGCTGCTCTCTCCTGCTGCCGCACGACAGCGATGGAGCGGAGGGCGAGGTTGTACAGATGATCTCTACGCTCACTATTGGGGTAGAAGGTGTCGTAGACATTGGCGACAGCTGCAAAGATCCTGGAGTCCTTCTTGTCGTAGATATTGAAGATAAGGTTACCGTCGATCTGCTGGAAGAGGGCGAAGTAGGCAACCGGAGACTTGGGGTCCTCAAAGATTACCTTCTGGGCGATGTCCTTATAGCTGCTTAGGATGCTGTCTCGGTTCTGAGCAAAGTCTGCATAGGAGATACTACCGGCATCGTACTTCTGTACCAGATGCGACATAGCGACATTAGCATCCAGCTGAGCCAGCCAGACATGCTTGATCTTCTCGGCCGGTATAGAGCCCTCCACAGTGTAACCAGTGGCAAAGCTCTGTGCGTCGCTATTGATTGTGATCGTCTCTATGGAGTCCACGCTGAAGGGGATCACCTGCTTGTCGAGCCTGAGACGATAAAACTCGGGATACTCAGGGGCATCTGCACTCATCTTATACTTGCCTCGCTCGTCTAGGACGACCGAGTCCAGAGGATCTATCGAGGAGAGACCCTGATGCTCCAGATAGAGCGTCTTGCCGACGGCGCCGGTGACAGTCCCTTGGATCCTAAACTCACTCTTGTTGCCTCCGCAGGAGGAGAGTAGTAGCAGGATGCCAAGTGTGAGGGCCGAGGTAAGTGAGGTAAAAGACGTATTGCTCATTTTTATGCTGTAGTGTTAGTTGGCAGGGAATAGTGCTTTTATGGATAGTTGCTCGCTACCCGCAGTGACATGGATGACTACGACGCCGAGACCCTCCAGCATCCGTCTGTCGAGGATGGTAGACTTGGAGGGTAGGGTGGCGGTGTAGACTTTCTGCCCTGAGATGGTGTAGATACCTAGCTCTGCCGTCTCGCTAACTCTGTCGGCGAGCTGCAGGAGGATCTGTTCAGGGGAGGTGCTTGTGAGGGAGAAGAGAGGGTAGAACCGCTCTGTCTGATCCTCCTCAGGGTCCCCGATAAGGGGATCCATCCAGAGGGCAATTGTCCCCTTGGTCAGTGTCCTGGGAGTCCACTTGTTGCCCGACTTGATCATCATCTGACCTCCTGCTCCACTGTACTGCTGATGGAGGATAGAGACACCCTTAGGCAGTGACTGTGTCGTGATAGCCAGGATCAGCTCTCCCCGCTCGGACAGCTCGATCGGCTGCGGGAAGGAGACGAAGACCTCTCGATACTTGAGATTATCCTGTCGCGAACTCAGTGTCCCCTGAATGATCTTGCTAAGATCCACCGGGATAGTCGCAGCGGGGCTCTCACCTCCAGTATAGACCTCCAGGGTCATGGATACGTCTTCGCTCCCTATCTCATTAGGCTTTACATGAGACATATCCAGCATGACATAAGCTCCGTAGAGCTGGGTGTGTGGCTTCAGTAGGTAGTGCTCACCGACGGCGTCTGCATCACCGAGGATCACCTCTGAGCTCAGCTGTGCTCCCTGACTGGAGAGTGAGTCTCCGGACAGGGCAGAGGAGACATGAGTGATACGACGTGCGCGGCTCCTGGGAGATCCGTAGGGGTCTCGTCCGTCGCAGGTAAGCGTGCCTGACCCTCTTGGGGATAGCGCACGGACAATGTTCTCGGTCGCCTCTCTCTTCTGCTCCCAGACATTGGCGAGAGAGAAGAAGTAGTCGGCTGACTTGACGCTACAGTAGGATTTCCCGGCTGACAGTCCGCCCATGACTCTCTGAGCTCTGTCGATGAGCGGTGATCCCGAGGATCCGGGGGCGGTGGTACCCACGTCCCACGCCGGCACTTCGTAGTGCATATGGTCATCGAAGTAGTGTTGGTCAGTCTCACAGGTGACGTTGACCTTCACATTTCCATTGTAGTAATTGACCCTCTTGGTCATCGCATAAGGGTGGTGGAGATTGATGTAATTGCCTCCCGGATGCTTCTCCGCCGTCCATCCCATATAGTAGGGACGATAGCTCTCGGGAGGTACGTTATTCAACCGGATGAGGCAGGCATCGGTTGGTTTGTCGAAGCCCACCACAGTGGCCCCGCTCACCGACTGCGTAAGGTCAGGCATCACCTCTCCGCTGCAGGATGGGGACTCATAATTGAATATTGCGACCGTGCGCTCCGCCTGTTGCTCTATATTCATATGCTTGAAGTTGACAGACAGCACGTGTGCGGCAGTGAGGAGGTAGGGCGTATTCCCCCCCTCGGTATTACTGACCATGGTGCCACTGCCGACCCCTTCGCCATTGATGACCACGACGACTACGGCTCGCTTCATCTCATCCAGTCCCGGCATACAGACTACCTCAGGGGTGCAGGTGAGAGCATCGCTCGCACGACCAAAGTTGGAGCCAAAGGTGGCGCGCAGGTTGAGTGGTCGGATGCCGTGATTGACCTCCCTTAGCCTTAGCGACGGACTGCTGCCCGCGGGTGCCTGGATCTCGATTACTACGTCATCTGTCTCAATCGGCTGCGTAGCGATGGTCCCGGAGCGACTGATATTCTGAGCACCATATCCTCCGAGGACCTTACTGCCGTCGTCTGTGTAGATGAAGAGCAGAGATCCCTCCGGCAGGCTCACACGATCGAAGAAGAAGCTCAGACTCAGCGCACCGGGCGATGTGACCCTATACTGCCACACTTGTCGTCCATCGCTCAGTGTGGAGTGATGTCCCGATCGGATCAGGTCGATATCCGTCTCTTGCTTGTGTGCAAAGAGGTAGAGCCTGAGAGACGCCTTGTCCGCTGCCTCCATCGCAAGCAGAGCAGAGTCTCTGTCAAATGTGCCGAGTCGAGACACAGGCAGGTGGAGCATGCTCCTCATCTTTACCTCACCCCCTAACCCTACAGGACTGGAGCCCGGTGTGGCAATCTGCGCAGAGCAGACTGCAGAGACGAGGAGGGCTACTCCGGCTATTATATAGGTACGTAGTCTCATATCGGCACAAAATTACCTATTTTTTAATCTTCATCCGATATATTGGGTTTGGTGGTCCTCACACCTTGGACGGAATTTATTTGGCGGGCAATAACGGCACATGCATTCTCATCTACCGGCACAGGCATTAGGGCGAATACCACTGATGCGGGAGTCTCTGGGGGGGGGTGTGTAGCACAAGCCTGATTTTCAGTGGGTAATGGTCCGACACTTCTAATACCGGTATTAGAGCTATCTATTACCGGTATTAGCTTCGACTAATACCGACTATAATAATCACTACTACCGATATTAGTCTGAGGGGATCCGTGGGCAGGGTGGATTTGCTCTGGAAGAGCTTGGGAAAGGAGAGTAAAGTGGCATTATTTTCTCTACCTTTGCAGCATAGTAAGTAGTCTAAAACAATAAAGCGCCTCACATATATAGGTATGGAGCAACTAAAGCACGAGTGTGGAGTGGTACTTATCCGACTCCGGAAGCCTCTCGAGTATTATTGGGAGAAATACGGCACCAGACGCTATGGTCTCAATAAGCTCTACCTGATGATGGAGAAGCAGCACAATCGTGGACAGGATGGAGCGGGTGTCGCCTGCGTCAAGCTTCAGGCTCCTGTGGGTACGGAGTACCTCTACAGGGAGCGGGCTCTCGGATCGGGAGCTATCTCTGAGATCTTTAATACCATCCACCACTCCATCGACGAGGCAATCTCTGACGAGGAGGCGGACGACCGCTTCTACGCTGAGTCGGCCCCCTATATTGCTGAGTGCTACATGGGTCATCTCCGCTACTCCACGACTGGGAAGTCAGGGTTACAGTACCTCCAGCCGGCGCTGAGACGTAATAACTGGCGGGCTAAGACGCTCGCCATGTGTGGGAACTTTAACCTCACCACAGTCAAGGATATATTCAAGTACATTACCGCTCGCGGACAGCATCCTCGAGATACCTCCGACACTCGCGTGCTCATGGAACTCCTCGGTCACCGTCTCGACCGAGAGGTGGAGCGCCGCTATGCAGACAGCTTGGCAAAGGGGCTCCAGGGAATGGACATCACGGAGGATATAGAGGATCATATCGATGCGCTGCAGCCTCTGAGGGAGTGCGGACCTATGTTTGACGGAGGCTATGTCCTCTGTGGTATGACCGGTAGTGGCGAGATGTATGCGGTGCGCGACCCCTGGGGCATCCGTCCCGCCTATTACTACTATGACGATGAGATCTTCGTAGTCGCCTCCGAGCGGCCTGTGATCCAGACAACGCTCAATCTCACCTTCGACAAGGTGCATCAGCTCGAGAGAGGACAGGCCATTGCGATCGATCGTAGTGGAGAGAATGTCCATCTGGAGCAGGTGATCGAGCCGCAGGAGAATAAGGCGTGCTCCTTTGAGCGAATCTACTTCTCGCGTGGTAGTGACATCGATATCTACCATGAGCGGAAGGCTCTCGGGAGTTTTGTTGTGCCGGAGATCCTTGAGAAGGTGGACTATGATCTGGACAATACGGTCTTCTCCTTTATCCCCAATACCGCCGAGGTGGCTTACCAAGGGATGCTTCAGGGACTTGAGGACTACCTCGACCGACGTAAACAGGAGCTGCTGGAGATGCCGGAGAATAGGAACTCGGAGAGGATTCGCGATATCCTCCGGAAGCGCATCCGCTCGGAGAAGGTGGCGATCAAGGATATCAAGATGCGGACCTTCATCACCGAGGGGGCATCACGTAATGAGCTGGCTGCTCACGTGTATGATGTTACCTATGGCTCTATCCGTCGTGGTGAGGACAATCTCGTTGTGATCGATGACAGCATCGTCCGCGGGACGACCCTCAAGGAGAGTGTCATCCGCATCCTCAATCGACTCGGACCGCGCAAGATGGTGATCGTCAGCTCCGCTCCACAGATACGCTACCCGGACTGGTATGGCATCGCCATGAGCCGGATGGAGGAGTTTGTAGCATTCCGCGCTGCCATCTCACTTCATAAGGAGCGGGGTATGGAGGATCGGATCAGCGAGCTCTATGAGAGGATTAAGTCCCTCATGGGTAGTGAGGAGGTGCGACGAACTAATTTCGTCAAGGAGATCTACGAGCCCTTCACTGTCGAGGAACTCAATCAACAGATGATCAAGCTGATGCGACCCGCTGAGGTCACTTGTCCGATAGACATTGTCTTCCAGAGTATCGAGGGTCTCCACAAGGCGATCCCGGACAATCCAGGGGACTGGTACTTTACCGGAGACTACCCGACGCCGGGTGGTATGCGCTTAGTTAATCAAGCCTTCATCGACTATTTCGAAGAGGACTACAGAAGATAAGAGATACACGAAACCATATAGCGACCATGAAAAAGAAAGGTAAGCTCATCTTACAGGACGGGACCTGCTACGAGGGGACTCTCTTCGGTGCCACTGATAAGAGTGTCAGCGGAGAGGTTGTCTTCAATACCAGCATGACCGGCTATCCCGAGGCACTCACCGACCCCTCCTACATGGGTCAGATGCTTGTCTGCACATACCCGATCATCGGCAATTACGGATTCCCTCCGGAGGATGTAGATCCTGCCACCAATCTGGCTCTCTACCTCGAGAGTAGTGAGCTACACCCGCTGGCTCTCATCGTCCACGACTACACTGATGACTACTCGCACTGGAATGCCGCAGAGTCTCTCTCAGATGCTCTCGAGCGTCATGGTGTGGTCGGTCTCTCCGGTGTCGACACGCGGGAGCTCACCAAGGAGATCCGTGACCATGGTCCGCTCATCGGTAAGCTGGTGGTGGATGATCAGGATATAGACTTCTTCCAGACTGACGAGGTCAATCTTGTCGCTGAGGTCTCCACTCCTGAGGTGATACATTTATCCAAGAGTGGTGCCAAGCGAGTGGTCCTCGTAGACTGTGGCGCTAAGGAGAATATCGTCCGGATGCTCCTCGACCGGGATGTGGATCTTACGATTGTTCCCTGGGACTACGACTTTACCGGGATGGATTATGATGGTCTCTTCATCAGTAACGGTCCGGGTAATCCGATGCAGTGCACCGCCCTCATTGACCATGTACGACAGGTCATTGAGAGCGGTGAAAAGCCTATAGGGGGAATCTGCATGGGAAATCAGATCATGGCGCTTGCCATCGGTGCCAAGGTAAAGAAGATGAAGTTTGGTCACCGCTCAGCCAATCAGCCGGTGCGTCTCTGTGGCACTGATAAGTGCTTTATCACCAGCCAAAATCACGGTTTCGCCGTAGACGGCGACACACTGCCAGCCGGCTGGCGTCCCTACTTTGAGAACCTCAATGATGGCTCCAACGAAGGTATCATCCACGAGTCCGGGAGGTACTTCGCGGTCCAGTTCCATCCCGAGTGCCACGGAGGCCCGATGGATACCGAATTCTTTTTTGATGACTTTATTAAGCTCCTAAACTCGTGAACGTAAAGAAATACAAGAAGATCCTCCTCCTCGGGTCCGGTGCCCTCAAGATCGGCGAGGCGGGCGAGTTTGATTACTCCGGATCTCAAGCCCTAAAGGCTCTGAAGGAAGAGGGAATCCATACTGTCCTCGTCAACCCCAATATCGCCACGGTGCAGACGTCGGAGGGAATCGCTGATACGATCTACTTCCTCCCCGTCACTCCGTACTTCATTGAGAGAGTGATCAAGAAGGAGCGTCCCGATGGCATTATGCTCTCATTCGGTGGACAGACTGCACTCAACTGTGGTGTGGCCCTCTATGAGAAAGGGATCCTCAGGGACTATAATATAGAGGTTCTCGGAACTCCTGTCCAGGCGATTATGGACACTGAGGATAGGGAGCTCTTTAGCGAGCGTATGCATGAGATAGGTGTCCACACCATATCCAGCGAGGCATGTGAGGACATCGAGCATGCCCGCGAGGCTGCTAAGAAGCTCGGCTATCCCGTCATCATCCGTGCGGCCTACGCCCTCGGTGGTATGGGGAGTGGCTTTTGCGACAACGAGGAGGAGTTAAATGCTCTCTGCGAGCGCGCTTTCTCCTTTTCCCCACAGGTACTGGTGGAGAAGAGTCTCAAGGGGTGGAAAGAGATCGAGTACGAAGTGGTGCGTGATAAGTATGACAATTGCATCACGGTCTGCAATATGGAGAACTTCGACCCGCTCGGTATCCATACCGGTGAGAGTATTGTCGTTGCTCCCTCTCAGACCTTGACCAACTCGGAGTTTCAGAAGCTCCGCGACATCGCCATCCGAATCGTCCGCCATATAGGCATAGTGGGGGAGTGTAACGTCCAGTACGCCTTGGACACCCAGAGCGAGGACTATCGCGTTATCGAGGTTAATGCTCGCCTGAGCCGCTCCTCAGCTCTCGCCTCTAAGGCCACCGGCTATCCGCTCGCCTTTGTGGCTGCCAAGCTCGGTATGGGATACGGACTCCATGAGCTGAAGAATAGTGTCACGCAGACCACTTCTGCCTTCTTTGAGCCGGCACTCGATTACGTCGTCTGCAAGATCCCCAGATGGGATCTCAGCAAGTTTGCCGGCGTGTCGCGTGAGATCGGCTCCAGTATGAAGTCTGTAGGCGAGATTATGGCGATAGGTCGCACCATAGAGGAAGCTATCCAGAAGGGACTTCGGATGATCGGCCAGGGTATGCATGGTTTCGTCGAGAATAAGGAGCTGGTCATTCCGGACATAGACAAGTCCCTACGGGAGCCTACCGACAATCGTATTTTTGTCATCAGTAAGGCTTTCCGAGCAGGGTATACGATCGATCAAATCCACGATCTGACGAAGATCGACAGGTTCTTCCTCCACAAGCTTCGCAATATCATAGATACCGCTGAGGAGCTGGAGGCTCTGTCACAGATCAGCGACATCTCGCCAGAGCTGATGAGGAGGGCAAAGGTGCAGGGCTTCTCCGACTTCCAGATCGCACGTGCGGTGCTCAAGCACACGATCAAGGATATGGATGCAGCCCAGCTGGAGGTGCGAGATCTGCGAAAGAATATGGGTATCACCCCGGTGGTGCGCCAGATCGATACGCTTGCTGCCGAGTACCCTGCCAAGACCAATTACCTCTACCTGACCTACGAT
Source organism: Porphyromonas bennonis DSM 23058 = JCM 16335 (assembly GCF_000375645.1). Classification (GTDB taxonomy): domain Bacteria; phylum Bacteroidota; class Bacteroidia; order Bacteroidales; family Porphyromonadaceae; genus Porphyromonas_A; species Porphyromonas_A bennonis. The sequence continues at coordinate 83,354 of NZ_AQWR01000001.1, forward strand.
GGTCACCGCCACGATATCTCCTTTGAGGAGGGGGACAAGAGTGTGATCGTGCTTGGCTCCGGAGCGTACCACATAGGTAGCTCGGTCGAGTTTGACTGGTGTGGTGTCTCTGCCCTCAAGGCGATCAAGGAGGAGGGCTACCACTCCATCATGATCAATTACAACCCCGAGACGGTCAGCACCGACTACGATATGTCGGATCGCCTCTACTTTGATGAGCTGACGCTGGAGCGAGTACTGGATATCATTGACCTGGAGCAGCCTCACGGCACGATCCTATCGACAGGTGGTCAGATCCCCAATAACCTCGCCATGAGACTCCACCGTTGTGGTTGCAAGGTCCTTGGCACTCAGCCTGAGGATATCGACCATGCGGAGGACAGATACAAGTTCTCCGAGATGTGCGACAGTTTGGGCATCGACCAGCCGGCATGGAGCGAGCTCACCTCATTTGACGATGTCAAGGAGTTTGTCGATAAGGTCGGCTATCCGGTGCTGGTGCGTCCCTCCTATGTCCTCAGTGGTGCAGCGATGAATGTCTGCTCCAATGAGGAGGAGCTTCAGCGCTTCCTCCGTCTTGCCTCGGATGTCTCGCAGGAGCACCCGGTGGTGATCTCCGACTTTATGGAGAATACGAAGGAGATCGAGATGGATGCCGTTGCTGACAAGGGCGAGCTGGTTGCCTATGCGATCAGTGAGCATATCGAGTTCGCTGGCGTACACTCCGGCGACGCCACCATCCAATTCCCCGGACAGAAGATCTACATCGAGACGGTTCGCCGTATCAAGCGCATCACCCGCCAGATCGCCAAGGCGCTCAATATCTCCGGACCTTTCAACGTGCAGTACCTCGCTCGCGGAAATGAGATCAAGGTGATAGAGTGTAACCTCCGAGCCTCACGCTCCTTCCCCTTCGTCTCCAAGGTGCTCAAGATGAACCTCATCACTCTGGCGACGAAGATCATGCTTGGCAAGCCGTACGACAAGCCGGAGAAGAGTGTCTTTGACCTCGACTATGTCGGTGTGAAGGCGTCACAGTTCTCCTTCTCTCGTCTCCAGCGAGCCGATCCTGTCCTGGGAGTGGATATGATGTCCACCGGAGAGGTGGGCTGTATCTCCTACAGTCCCTCCGAGGCACTCCTCGAGTCGATGCTTGCCGTAGGGCAAAAGATCCCTGAGAGAGGCGTGCTGATGTCCACAGGTGGAGCTAAGCAAAAAGTGGATCTCCTTGAGCCTGCCCGCCTGCTGATCAAGCGCGGCCTCAAGATCTATGCTACCGAGGGCACCTGCCGCTTCCTCAATGAAAATGGCGTCCCTGCTGAGCTCTGCCACTGGCCAAGCGACGAGGGTAAGGAGCCTCAGGCGCTGGACCTGGTGCGGGATCACACGGTCGATCTCGTGGTGAATATAAATAAAAACCTCACCCCGAGAGAGCTGACCAACGGCTACAAGCTGCGTCGTGCAGCCATTGATCACAATATTTCCTTGGTGACCAATGCTCGTCTCGCTGCTTCCTTCATTGAGGCATTCTGTGCCAAGGACGTGGATGAAATAGAGATCATGAGCTGGGACGAATTCAAGTAACTCAAGGTCTGGAATAGCACTTGCAAAGGGCATCTAATCACTGATTAGTGCCCTTTGCTTCGTATGGAGGCGGGGGTGATAAAAGAGTAAATTAAATGCAACGGGGTTGTATTGATGAAATAATTCGCTAAATCCTTGGTTAAGCTACTATTTTAGATTACCTTTGTCGTGCAATAAGGGGATGTGAGTGGAGATCAATTACTCCCCTTTGCGGCTATCAGTAGAGTGTAAGAAAGAAGATAAACTTTATACGAACACAACATTAAATTATGGCAAACATCGACTTAAGCAAGTACGGCATCAAGGGTGTCAAGGAGATCATCCACAACCCGTCTTATGACCGTCTCTTCAAGGATGAGACCGATCCGTCTCTCGAGGGTTACGAGAAGGGTCAGGTGAGCGAGCTGGGTGCTGTCAACGTAATGACAGGCATCTACACCGGTCGCTCTCCTAAGGATAAGTTCTTCGTCGTAGACGAGACCTCCAAGGATACCATCTGGTGGGACAGCGAGGAGTATCACAATGACAACCACCCCTGCTCCAAGGAGACCTGGGATGTAGTGCGTAAGCTTGCCACCGACGAGCTCTCTGATAAGAAGCTCTACGTCGTGGACGCTTTCTGTGGTGCTAACGAGGACACTCGCGTCAAGATCCGCTTCATCGTCGAGGTGGCTTGGCAGGCACACTTTGTCACCAACATGTTCATCCGTCCCTCCAAGGAGGAGCTGGAGAACTTTGGTGAGCCGGACTTCGTAGTCTATAATGCCTCCAAGGCTAAGGTGGAGAACTGGAAGGAGCTCGGTCTGCACTCCGAGACCGCTGTTGTCTTCAACCTCACCAGCCGCGAGCAGGTCATCCTCAACACCTGGTATGGTGGTGAGATGAAGAAGGGTATGTTCAGCTACATGAACTACCTCAACCCCCGTCGCGGTATGGCTTCGATGCACTCCTCTGCCAATACCGATATGAATGGCGAGCACACCGCCATCTTCTTCGGTCTCTCCGGTACCGGTAAGACCACCCTCTCCGCTGATCCCAAGCGTCTCCTGATCGGTGACGATGAGCACGGATGGGATGACGATGGTGTCTTCAATTACGAGGGCGGCTGCTACGCCAAGGTGATCAACCTCAGCAAGGAGGGTGAGCCTGCCATCTATGGTGCCATCCGTCGTGATGCACTCCTCGAGAACGTTGCTCTTGACGAGGAGGGTAAGATCGACTTCGCAGACAAGTCTGTCACTGAGAACACTCGTGTCTCTTACCCGATCTACCACATCGACAACATCGTGAAGCCGGTCTCCAAGGCCGGTCACGCAGAGCGTGTCATCTTCCTGACCGCTGATGCCTTCGGTGTACTGCCTCCCGTCTCTCTCCTCGACGACGCTCAGACTCAGTACTACTTCCTCAGCGGATTTACCGCTAAGCTGGCTGGTACAGAGCGTGGCATCACCGAGCCTACCCCCACCTTCTCAGCATGCTTCGGCGCTGCATTCCTGACTCTGCACCCCACCAAGTACGCTCAGGAGCTGGTCAAGAAGATGAAGGCTTACAATACCAAGGCCTATCTCGTCAATACGGGATGGAATGGTACCGGTAAGCGTATCTCTCTGAAGCAGACCCGTGCAATGGTAGACGCTATCCTCGATGGTTCTATCGAGAATGCACCCACGAAGAAGATCCCTTACTTCAATCTCACGATCCCCACAGAGCTGCCCAACGTAGACTCTAATATCCTCGATCCGCGCAGCACCTACGACAGTGAGGCTGCATGGGAGGAGAAGGCTAAGGACCTCGCCGGTCGCTTCATCAAGAACTTCAAGAAGTTTGAGACCAACGACCACGGTAAGTCCCTCGTACCTGCCGGTCCCCAGCTCTAAGCAGCTTACAACAATAGCCTGAGACGCTCCATAAAAGCGCCTCTCGCCTAAGTACTAAGAGATCCCGGCACCGATATATCGGTGCCGGGATCTCTTCTTTTTTACACAGGTATTGCCACGATCTCAGATCGAGACGATTGCTCGAAAGGAGACGACGGTGGTGGATTATGCAAAATCCCGTCAGACCGGACAAAACAGTCGCTTTGGGGCTTGAAGTGTGAGGAAAAAAGTGTACCTTTGCCACCACTTAAGAGTACGGGATGTAGCACAGTTGGTAGCGCGCCACGTTCGGGACGTGGAGGTCGACAGTTCGAGTCTGTTCATCCCGACAGATCCCAGATCGAGAGAGTGTGTTCGCACACTTTCTCGATCTTTTTTATCTCTTCCCGATCAGGGTGAAATCTATTACCGGTAATAGTCGCAACTAATACCGGTAATAGACTTCACTAATATCGGTATTAGATAGAGTGATGAGGATCAGTGTGTTGGGGCTGGTTTCGGACCAGAGTCTATTTCCTTGATATTCAGCTGTTCCTCGCTGTTTTGTCACCGTGCCAGAGACGTACCATTATTGACTGTGAATTGCGGGGTTGAGACCTAATATTCTTTGTGCCCGTTTTGCTTCATGGCTAGTCCGTTAAGTCGTTTAATTGGGCTATCTTTGTAAGGTCATAGAGGGTGTACTCCCTTTCTCACAAGCAACTATCACTCATGGAGACAATTAAATCAATATACAAGATAGGTAAAGGTCCCTCGAGCAGCCATACTATGGGTCCGAGGCGGGCGGCGCTGATGTTCCTTGATCGCTTGAGTGGTGGTACGCCGGCGAGATTTAGGGTGACACTCTATGGCTCTCTTGCCGCTACAGGTAAGGGGCACATGACAGATGTCGCCATTATAGAGGTGCTTGAGCCGGTAGCTCCTACCGAGATAGTGTGGGAGCCACAGACGGTCAAGCGCTTCCACACCAATGGCATGTACTACGAGGCACTGGACAAGGATGACAAGCTCATCGACTCATGGACGGTGTACAGTGTCGGCGGTGGTGATCTTGCCAACGAAGACTTTGATGAGAGTAGAGCGACTGAGGTCTACCCCCATAGTCGGATGACGGATATCCTGGCCTACTGCTTCGATGAGCATCTATCGCTCTGGGAGTATGTGGAGCGATTTGAGGACGCCTCCATCTGGGATCACCTGGGAGAGGCGTGGCAGGTGATGCGATCCGCAGTGGAGCGTGGGCTCGACAATGATAGCATCCTCCCCGGAGGACTCAATCTCCGCCGCAAGGCCGGAGAGTACTACGTCCAGGCCAATAACTACAGCTACTCCACCAAGTCACGCGGCCTTGTATATGCCTACGCCCTCGCAGCAAGTGAGGAGAATGCAGGCGGCGGTCAGGTCTGCACCGGTCCTACCTGCGGCTCGTCCGGAGTGATGCCGGGAGTCCTCTATCACCTCAAGGTCTCCAAGGAGATCCCGGACAAGATGATCCTGAGAGCTATGGCGACAGCGGGACTCTTCGGTGCGATCTGTCGTACAAATGCCTCCATCTCCGGAGCTGAGGTGGGCTGCCAGGGTGAGGTGGGTGTTGCCTGCTCGATGGCTGCTGCAGCCGCCAATCAGCTCTTCGGAGGCAGTCTGAATCAGGTAGAGTACGCCGCCGAGATGGGTCTCGAGCACCACTTAGGACTAACCTGTGACCCCATCTGTGGTCTTGTCCAGATCCCCTGTATCGAGCGAAACGCCTTTGCGGCAGCAAGAGCACTGGATGCAAATGTCTACGCTTCCTTCTCCAATGGCTTTCACCGGGTCTCCTTCGACCAGGTGGTCGAGGTGATGCGTCAGACAGGACATGACCTCCCGAGCCTGTATAAGGAGACCTCTACCGGCGGTCTAGCGACCAGCTACAGAAACCCCATTGCTCGACTCGGTGGGGAGATATCGTACAATAGAGAGGCGGCAGAGCAGTCGGAGGAGGGCCCTAAGTTGTCCTTTTTTATGTAAGTTTGTCTGCTTCTGAATAGAGAATATAATCACGATCCACATAATGACAAGATCAGCAGAGAGTCGCAAGCCTATCCGCAGAGCGCTTGTATCGGTATATCACAAAGAAGGGCTGGAGAAGCTCCTGAGACAACTCGGACAGAGCGGTGTGGAGATCCTCTCCACCGGTGGCACCTATGACTATGTCACCAGTCTGGATCTCCCGTGTACCAAGGTGGAGGATCGAACCGGTCTTCCATCCATCCTGGGGGGAAGGGTAAAGACGCTCCATCCGGTCGTCTTTGGTGGTATCCTGACTCGTCGTGGTAATGAGCAGGATGACAAGGACTGCCGCCGCTTCGACATCGATCCGATAGACCTGGTGATCGTGGATCTCTACCCCTTTGAGGACACTGTAGCATCCGGCGCTTCGCATGAGGACATCATTGAGAAGATCGATATCGGCGGTATCTCACTGATCCGTGCAGCGGCAAAGAATTACTCCGACGTGGTGATCATCCCATCGGCTAAGTATTACGATGAGCTTACTGCCCTGCTCGCAGAGCAGGATAGTGAGACGACACTGGAGCAGAGGAGACACTTCGCACGAGCTGCCTTCGAGGTCTCCTCGTCCTACGATACGGCGATCCATGATTACTTCCTCTCTCTGGATGGTCCGGCAGAGGAGTCGGATGATCTCCTCCCGCAGGATTGTTTTGCCCTCTCGATGGAGGGGTGTCAGTCGATGAGGTATGGAGAGAATCCCCATCAGCGTGCAGCTTACTATGGTAGGGGCTTCGAGGAGCGCTTCGACTATCTCCACGGGAAGCAGATCAGCTACAATAACCTCCTGGACGTGGATGCTGCTGTCCACATGATCGAGGAGATGGACGAGCCTGCTTGTGGCATCGTCAAGCATAATACTCCCTGCGGTCTTGCGGTCCGTGAGACTATACGCGACGCCTACTTGGCTGCCCTTTCGTGTGACACGGAGTCGGCTTTTGGCGGCATCGTGGTGCTCAATAGGCCGGTCGATATGGAGACTGCAGAGGAGCTCCATAAGCTCTTCATCGAAGTACTCATCGCTCCCGACTATAGCAAGGAAGCGCTGGAGTTACTGACGCAGAAGAAGAATAGGATCATCCTGAGAGACAAGATCGGGAAGGACAGGTATCCCCTCCAGTTCCGATCTGCCCTCGGCGGTGTCCTGGTACAGGAGCGTGATACGCTCGTGGATCAAGTAAAGGATCTCACCGTGGTGACTCGCACGACTCCCTCGGAGACTGAGACGAGTGACCTGCTCTTTGCGATGCAGGCGGTAAAGTACTGCAAGAGCAATGCTATAGTCCTCGCCAAGGATCGCCAGATCTTGGGCGCCGGCTATGGTCAGACCTCTCGAGTGGAGGCGCTGAGACAGGCGATCAGCAAGGCAGCAGCGATGGGCTTCTCTCTCGAGGGATCTGTCATGGCTTCTGATGCATTCTTCCCCTTCCCCGACTGCGTTGAGATAGCTCATGAGGCGGGCGTGGTGTCCGTCATCCAGCCGGGCGGGTCGATACGCGATCAGGAGAGCATAAGCTATTGCGATGAGCACGGAATGTCCATGGTGACTACCGGTCATCGCCACTTTAGACACTAATTTTTTACTAAGATATAGGATGGGCTTTTTCTCACTCACAAGGAAATTAGCCGTAGACTTAGGTACTGCTAACACGGTCATCATAGAGGATGGTAAGATCATCATCGACCAGCCGAGCTATGTGACTCTCAATAAGAAGACGGATAAGGTCGAGTGGGTCGGTGCCGAGGCGTATCGTCGCTTCGAGAAGGAGAATAACGATCTCTCCACTGTACGACCGCTTAAGGACGGCGTAGTCGCTGACTTGGATGCCTGCGAGTATATGATCCGCGGGATGATCCGTATGGCGACGACCAAGAAACACTTCTTCCCTACTTCGCTTAAGGTGGTCGTCTGTGTCCCCTCAGGCAGCACGGATGTAGAGATACGAGCTGTGCGCGATGCGGCAGAGAAGGCCGGGGCTAATGAGGTGTACCTTATACACGAGCCAATGGCTGCAGCTATCGGTATAGGCATCGATGTGATGGAGCCTACCGGTAACGTGATCGTAGATATCGGCGGTGGTACGACGGAGATCGCAGTGATCTCGCTGGGTGGCATCGTGAATAATAAGTCGATCAAGGTGGCTGGTGACGAATTCACCAACGATATCGTGGACTATATGAAGGTCCAGCACGGTATCCGTATCGGAGAGCGAACTGCTGAGGAGATCAAGAAGAATGTAGGCTCGGCACTGGAGCAACTGGACGATGAGCCTGATCCCTACACGGTAGTGGGACAGGATCTTGCCAGCATCCTGCCGAAGACAGTGGATGTCAATTACCACGAGATCTCGACCTGCCTCGATAAGTCGATCACCAAGATCGAGACCGCTATCGGTAACGCTCTGGACGATACTGCTCCTGAGCTGTATGCCGATATCTTCAATAACGGGATCTATCTGGCTGGTGGTGGTGCTCAGCTGAAGGGGTTGGATAAGAGACTTCAGTCCAAGTTCCAGATCCCCTTTAAGATTGCTGAGGATCCCTTATACTCCGTTGCCAACGGCACATACATTGCCCTCCAGAACTCAGATAAGTACACACTCCTCTTTAAGTAACTCATACAGGATCCCTCTGGCTGTCAGGTTTGGCAGGGCGGGGTCCTTCTCAAGTCATACGTCTTAATGGATCGCCTCATCGAATTTCTCCGGTCCAAGAGACATCTTCTGATCTTCCTACTCCTGGAGGTGATCGCTCTCGCGCTTCTCTTCAGTGGTAGTAGGTACCGATCTAGTGTCATACTGAGCTCTGCCAACGACCTCACCGGCAGGGTGATGGAGACGGCACAGACCATACGTGCGTACACCGGCCTGGAGGAGGCTAATGTGGAGCTGCTCCATAGGAATGCTCAGCTGGAGCGGGAGGTGCTACGGCTACACAATCAGCTGGAGCGACTCTCGGTCGACTCTCTCTCATGGCAGCGTCTGGGACGTGACACCCTGGAGAGACCCTTTCCCTACCACTACATAGTGGGCAGGGTCGTGGGGATGGTTCTCTTCGACAAGAGTAATTACTTGACACTCGATATCGGCAAGCTTGATGGCGTTGCGGTGGACATGGGAGTCGTTAGTACAGATGGGGTGGTCGGTATTGTGCAGGCGGTGAGCGACCACTACTCGAGAGTTGTGCCGGTAATCAATAGTACCTTTGGGGTGAGTTGTAAGGTGGAGGATTCTGACTTCGTCAGCGTGCTGAAGTGGGACGGTCAGGACATTGATCACTCGCTGCTGACTAATATCCCCAAGCATCAGTCTCTGGAGCCGGGGCGATCTGTATTTACGAGCGGGTTCTCGGCCTCTTTCCCCTCCGGTCTGTCCATCGGCACCATAGTCGGTCCCGGGAAGTCGCCTGATGACAGCTTCTTTGCTTATCGGGTGAAGCTATCTACTCGCTTTGCCGATCTCAAGTATGTGTACGTCCTGCAGTATGAAAATCGTCAGGAGCGAACTGCCGTCGAAGAACCTGTCACCGATAGACGATCCGTATGAGTAAGTACACCCTGAGGCTTGGGATCCTAACCCTCGTGCTGTTGCTCCTGCAGGTGGTGCTCTTCAATCATCTCCTGCTCTTCCAGTACTTCCTGCCGATCCTTTATCTTTACCCGCTCTTCAAGATGCCATATCGCACGGAACCGTGGGTGCTGACGCTTGTCGCTGCCTGCATTGGACTCTTTATCGACCTGATGATGAATACTCCGGGACTCAACATGGCCTCTTCTGCTCTGACGCTTTACCTGCGTCCGAAGCTTCTTGGAGGGTTAGTGGACAAGGATGATCTAGATAATGCGGACGAAGAGAATCCGCTTATCACTCCTCGCTTAATGGGTGCCGGTGCTTATCTTCTCTTCATCCTAACGCTCACGTTGGTACAGATCAGTGCAATATTCCTCCTTGAGTTCTTTTCCACAGGACTATTGGTTCACACATTACCGTACATAGGCGGATCCGTTATGATAACGGTGCTGCTCTTTATGATCTTTGATGCACTCTTTATGCCGCGTAAGAGGGGATGAGTAGGTCGCGGAGTCGGTATAGTGAGCGCAGCTATATCATCATTGGGGTGGTGACGCTGGTGGTGATCGTCTATGTGGCGAGGCTCTTCTACGTCCAGGTCCTCTCGCCGGAGTATAAGCTCGCAGCGGAGAATATCGCCTTCTATCACCGGACCCTGTACCCATCACGAGGACTGATGCGAGATCGCAACGATAGTCTTGTCGTCTATAATACTGCAACAGCAGATGCGAAGATCATCATGCGTCAGATGGAGGACTTCGATAGTCTTGCCTTTTGCCATATACTGGACATCGATCTCCAGGACTTTCGTGATCGGCTGGAGCAGGTAAAGGATCGGGAGTCCAATAGAGGCTATTCGCCCTTTGTCCCGCAGACTCTCTTCTCTCAGATTACCTCAGTCGAGGCGGGTCTGCTGGAGGAGCAGCTCTACAAGTTTCCCGGTCTCCTCATTGAGCATCACACCTCACGGGCCTATCGATATACGGCAGGGGCACTTCTGTTGGGGAATATCGGCGAAGTGGGTCCCGGGGATATCAAGCGAGACCCCTACTACACACCCGGTGACTACGCCGGTACAACCGGACTGGAAAAGAGCTATGAGCGCTTCCTGAGAGGAAATAAAGGGACGTCAATCCTCCTGAGGGATGTACACGGACGGGTGCAGGGTCAGTACGAGGAGGGAAAGTATGATCAAGAGCTCACCTCAGGGCATGATCTGAAGCTCAGCATTGATATCAAGCTACAGGCTTATGGCGAGAAGCTGATGCAAGGAAAGAGTGGGGCGATCGTTATGATCGAGCCAAACTCCGGGGAAGTGCTAGCACTGGTTTCCTCACCATCGTTTGACCCTGCACGCCTTGTTGGTAAGGAGCGAGGTCGAAACTATCAGCAGTTAGTCACCGATCCAAGTAAGCCGCTATACAATCGTGCGACGCAGGCGGCTTATCCTCCGGGATCAACATTCAAGACAGTACAAGCGGCAGCTTATCTACAGGAGGGGTGTATCACTCCGGGGACGATGTACTCTTGCTATCGTGGATACCCGCTCTTGAGAGGACGTCCTCGCTGCCACGGGCACGGCTCGCCGCTAGATCTCAGACACGCTATCGCTACCTCATGTAACGCCTATTTCTGCTGGGGCTTGCGCGCATTCCTCGACGACCGGTCGCGTTATGCTACCGTGGAAGAAGCTTTTGATCACTGGAGAGACTACATTGTCAAGATGGGCTTCGGACATAAGACCGGAGTCGATCTCCCCGGAGAAAGCCGTGGCTATATCCCAAACTCTGAGGTCTATGACAAGATCCACAATGGTCGCTGGACCTCCAGCTCTATAGTCTCCATCTCGATCGGACAGGGCGAGATCCTCGCTACACCCATGCAGATTGCCAACTTCGGAGCTATCGTTGCCAATAGAGGGCATTACTATACCCCACACTTGGTGAAGGAGATCAATGGTATGCCGCAGGACTCTCTCTACGTCGAACGTATGGAGACAGGGATCCGATCTGAGTATTTCCAAGTGATTGCTGAGGGCATGCGTATGGCGGTGACAGGGGGAACTTGTCGCAAGGCAAACCTCTCCGATTATGCTATCTGCGGCAAGACAGGGACAGCTGAGAATCCTCATGGAAAGGATCACTCTCTCTTCCTCGGATTTGGACCCATGGAGTCCCCCAAGGTCTCCATTGCTGTCATGGTGGAGAATGGGGGCTTCGGTGCCACCTACGCCGTCCCGATAGGTCGTCTCATGCTGGACTACTATCTCCATGGTGACTCTATTACACCATCGTCTACCAGTTACGAGAAGGCGATGCTATCCACTGTAATCCGATAACGATATGGCCGCAAGATACTCATCCGGAGGCACCATGGGGCTGCGACACCGAGCGGATTGGTTGACAATCCTTCTCTACCTGATACTGGTAGCGATCGGCTGGCTGGCAATATACGCTGCCGATGGGACCTATACGATTACTGACACTTCTTTCAGCATCGAGGGAAGGGCACTCTCTCAATTGGTCTGGATCGGAATCTCCCTATCTGCCGCCATCGCGATACTTCTCATCGACACCTTTTTCCTAAAGCAGTCCGCTCCGGTCCTCTACTTCATGATGATCGGTCTGCTGATCCTGACGATCTTTATCGCACCGGACATTAAGGGATCCCGTTCGTGGATAGTGGTTACCGAGTCGGTGAGACTGCAGCCGGCAGAGTTCTCCAAGCTCACCACCGCCCTAATGCTGGCGTGGTGGATGTCGAAGTACAACTTCAGCCTGGAGCGGACGAGGGACTTGGCAGTGGCTTGTGCGATTATCATTGCACCGATGCTGGTCATTATCATGCAGTCAGAGACCGGCTCTGCACTCGTCTACGCTTCATTCATCATCATCCTTTATCGGGAGGGTCTCAGCAGTGCAGTACCCCTCTTCGGCGTCTTCTGTGCTCTTCTTTTTATCCTTGAGCTAAGGTTTTCCGAAGTGATGTGGGGAGTCACCTCCGCCGGGCGGCTTATCGTGATGCTGATGATCTATACTGCAGTGGTACTATCAGCCCAGGCATACTGCGATCTGAGTCGAGCTTGGTTGCCAGGTCTGGTGATCGCTCCCGGGCTGATGCTCGCAGCCGCCATTATCTCTATCTGGGCCCCTGTAGACTTCTCCATCTTCGCCGTCCTGTCACTACTGTTCCTCCTTGCCTGGGTGGTACTGCAGGTGTACAATCATCGCGGGAGACATATCGGTCTCCTGATCGCCTTTGTGGTGGTCAGCATCGTGATGTATGCCGGCGTGGATTACTTCTTTGACAACATCCTCCAGCCTCATCAGCAGACCCGAATCCTTGTCTCTCTGGGGCTAAAGGATGATCCGGCCGGGGCGGGGTACAACGTTCACCAGAGCCTCATCGCAATCGGTTCCGGTGGCCTTACCGGCAAGGGCTTCCTGCAGGGGACACAGACCAAGCTCTCCTATGTGCCTGAGCAGACTACGGACTTTATCTTCTGTACCATTGGAGAGGAGGAAGGTTTCATTGGTTGCTTAGTCGTCTTACTGCTCTTCCTTGCTCTGATCTGCCGCCTTATCTACATTGCAGAGCGTCAGCCGGACACCTTTGCCAGAGTCTACGGCTATTCAGTTGCCTCCATACTCTTCTTCCACCTCTTGGTAAATGTAGGTATGGTGATCGGTCTCGTCCCCGTGATCGGTATTCCTCTCCCCTACATCAGCTACGGAGGATCGTCTCTGCTGAGCTTTACTCTCCTCCTCTTTGTCCTCCTGCGACTGGACGCCTCACGTATGCCCGTCTCCACGCTGCGATAAGATATGAAGAGTAACGCCACCAATCTCAATCCTATCTCCTGGGTCTCCACAGTCTACTTCGCCATGGGACTACCTATGGTGATGCTCTCGGATGTCTCGCTGCTGCTCTTCAAGGACATGGGCATTCCCGACAAGGAGATCACCTTCTGGGCCTCCCTCCTGATCCTGCCATGGAGCCTGAAGCCCTTCTTCAGTCCGGTGATGGAGCTCTTCGGGAGCAAGCGGCAGTACGTATTCATCTCCGAGATCATTTCGGCACTGATGCTGGGTCTGATTGCCGCGTCACTTGGCTTAGAGGAGTCCTTCCCCCTCCTGCTCCTCCTAATGGCAGTGATGGCTCTGTCAGGATCGGTGCACGATATAGCCGGGGACGGGATCTACATGGAGGCACTCACTCCGACACTTCAGAGTAAGTTTGTCGGGTGGCAGGGTGCCTTCTACAACATTGCTAAGGTGCTGGCCAAAGGGGGACTGGTCTACCTCGTGGGCTACCTCACGAACTCCATCGGTCTTGTCCGCTCCTGGCAGAGTATGATAGTGGTGGCTGGTGCGCTGATGCTCCTGCTTGGTCTGTGGCACATGGCCGTGCTACCCCGCAATCAGACTCCTGTGGTGGATGAGAAGCGATCTGTCAGAGAGACTCTACAGGGGGTGTGGGAGATCTTTGTCAGTTTCTTTGATAAAAAGCACATCTGGTTTTACCTGCTTTTTATTTTCCTCTACCGCTTCACTGAGGGCTTGGCTATCAAGGTCGCACCTCTCTTTCTGAAGGCCGACTCTGACCTCGGCGGACTGGGTATGACAAATTCGGACTTTGGTCTCATCTATGGGACGCTCGGGACGATAGCCTTCATCGGAGGAAGCATCCTAGCCGGCTACTATATTGGCCACTATGGACTTCGGAAGGTCCTCTTCACCCTCGCCTTGATCTTCAATCTCCCCTTCATCATCTTTTTCCTCCTCGCCTTCTTCCGCCCCACCAGTCTGGTGTGGCCGGCGGTTGGGATTGTGGTGGAGCAGTTTGGCTACGGATTCGGATTCGTCGGACTGACGCTCTTCATGATGCAGCAGGTGGCACCCGGACCTCATCGCATGGCGCACTATGCCATCGCTAATAGCCTGATGAACCTTAGCTATATGATTCCCGGACTGGTCAGTGGCACGCTCAGCGATGCGGTGGGGTATAGTACCTTCTTCCTTATCGCTGTCCTTGTGTCGATCCCGGGGCTGATATGTGCAAAAGTGGTACCTTTCTCCTACGATGAGAATGGAAACAAACTTACTAACTAAATGAATATGGAATCAATCAAGATCGCCGGGAGACCTCTCCCCAATATGCCGTGGGAGGATCGTCCTCAGGGATGCAATGCCCCGCTATGGAGATATAGCAAGAATCCCATAATTGGTCGGCACGAGACCCTGACAAGCAACAGTATATTCAATAGTGCCGTCGTCCCGTTCAGGGACGGATTTGCCGGTGTCTTCCGGTGCGACGACACCAATCGGAGGATGCGTCTCCACGTGGGGTTTAGCCGGGATGGGCTCTCCTGGGACATCTCTCCTGATAAGATAGACTTCCGGTGCGACATCCCCGAGGTGGGGGAGTGGGTCTATGGCTACGACCCTCGAGTGACAGAGATCGATGGTCGCTACTATGTCTCGTGGTGCAATGGCTACTATGGACCTACCATCGGAGTGGCGTGGACGGAGGACTTCGATACATTTCACCAGCTGGAGAATGCATTTCTGCCGTTTAATCGCAATGGCGTCTTCTTCCCTCGTAAGATCAATGGTCGCTACGCTATGCTGAGTCGTCCGAGTGACAACGGTCATACTGCCTTTGGAGACATATTTTACAGCGAGTCGCCGGATCTCGAGTTCTGGGGACACCACCGACACGTGATGGCACCGGCGGACTTCGAGGTAAGTGCCTGGCAGTGTCTCAAGATCGGTGCAGGACCCATCCCCATCGAGACCTCGGAGGGCTGGCTGCTCATCTACCATGGTGTGCTCAGGAGCGCCAATGGATATGTATACGCTTTCGGCTCTGCTCTCCTTGATAAGGATCAGCCTTGGAAGGTGACTGCACGGAGTGGGGCATACCTTATCTCTCCGCAGGAGCTTTATGAGTGTGTCGGGGATGTCCCCAATGTCTGCTTCCCCTGTGCAGCTATTCATGATCCGGATAGCGGACGGATAGCCGTCTACTACGGATGTGCCGACTCCGTCACGGGTCTCGCCTTTGGCTATATACCGGAGATTATTGACTTTACTCGGAGGACAAACATTCTGTAGTAAAGAGTAAGGAGGTTTCTGATCGGAGAGAGATCCTGTCCATCTGCGTCGATTCTATTACCGGTATTAGTTGCGACTAATGTCGGTATTAGTATTCGCTATTACCGGTAATAGATTTCTCTAATACCGATATTAGTTTGGAGCCTCTTTGTGACTCACGATGGCAGAGTGTGTCAAATCAGGGGAATAGTATTGGGAAACCCGATTAAATAGGTTACCTTTGCAGGCGAAACGGGGACGTATGGATCCCCGTGGACATTGAAATATATCTATATGATCATTGTACCAGTAAGCCAGGGCGAGAATATCGAGCGCGCCCTGAAGAGATTCAAGAGGAAGTTTGACCGCACAGGCACCATGCGCCGTCTGCGCGATAATCGCAACTTCCGCAAGCCATCCGACGTTCGCCGTCGTAAGATGGAGAAGGCTCGCTACGTGGAGAATATGCGTAGAGAGATGATGGAGTGATACTTGCCTATCACACGAGGTGAGTAGACCATGTAGAATATAATATAGCACTGAGGAGGTGTAAAGTATAGAGAGACAGCGGTAAGTTACCGTTGTCTCTCATTTTTCTTAGCTCGGCCGGGATAATATCTTGGATAATTGAGCTTTTGTATTGGGATTAGGCTTCTCTTAATGGGAAATATTTGTAAGTTTGCTAACATTATGCGTGGAGTTGTCCACGTAGAGTATGAAAATCAGTTAAGCAACTATATCGAGTGAGTTTGTATGGACGACAAAGTACAAGAGCTGGCGAGTAAGATCTATAAGGATGGCATCGCCAAGGCTGACTCTCGCGCAGAGGAGATCGTAGCAGCAGCAGAGGAGAAGAGAGACAAGATCCTTGCTGAGGCAGAGGCCAAGGCTAAGGAGATTTTATCCAGAGCAGAGAGCGAGGTGGCCGGCCTCCGTGAGCGCTCCCTTAGGGAGCTTCAGCTCTCGGCTGATCGTGCCGCTGATGCGCTGAGGACGGAGATCGGTGATATGATCAATGACCGTGCCGTCAGCAAGGGGATTGACCAGGCATTTGCCGATCCTGAGAGACTCTACGATGTAGTGCTGAGACTATGCCAGAAGCTTTTCGACGAGGGAAGCAATAGCGTCACCGTATCTACTGAGGATGGTGAGGCTCTCCGTAAGTACTTTATGAACCATGCCGCCGGGATCCTTGAGAAGGGACTTGAGATCAAGAGTGTCCAGGGTAGGGCAGCCTCTTTTGCCATCGCCCCTGCCGATAAGGGCTACGAGGTCGTGGTAAGCAAGGAGGCTCTGACGGAGTACTTCAAGGACTTTATGCGTCCTCAGCTTCGGGAGGCTCTCTTTACGACACCTGACAAGGAGTGATCCTCTATGGCTGAGTATTATGCCTTAGGAGCAGGTCTGCCGACACTGAGACCGGAGATAGGGAAAAATCCTCCGCTTACTCCCTGGGAGTATGTGGAGACTCTGCGCGGGCAGCTTAGCCGCAGAGACAACCAGCTCCTGGATCTTCTGCTCCTCAGTGAGGACAATAGGGCACTGGTAGCACTGCTCTACGATCGACCGATCCCCGACCCACAGACTCCATACGTGGTGGGACAGGATGAGCTGCGCAGATTGATCACCGCCGCGGAGAGAGGTATGGTTACCTCTGAGATGGTAGGCGAGGAGCTGCACTTTGATCCGAAGACCTATCCCTCCTACCTGGTGGACTTTATGTATGAGTATCGCCACGATCAGGAGATCGACCGCCCGGCAGAGCACTTCTATGAGGATATCTTAGATAATTATTACTTCCGCTACGTTATGGAGCGGGGGGATAAGTTTGTCCGCACCTGGGTTCGCTTCGATCGATCCATTCGCCTTGTGCTGGCAGCCATCACTATCAAGCGTCACGACCTCGACGCTCGTAGGCTGATCGTCGGGGATAGTGACCTGGTGCGTCTTCTGAGGAGTGGCAACTGGCACGATATCACTTTCCTCGAGGAGGGAGAGGTGGTGCAGCAAGTGCTGCAGATATCAGAGGAGCAGGATCTCTCTGTGAGGGAGCATCGGATAGATCAGCTCAAGTGGGATTACTTAGACAGTCTCACCTTTGCTGACACATTCTCCATAGATACCATGCTCGCCTATCTGCTCAAGCTGCAGATGCTGAGCCGCTGGAGCTCGCTCGACGCAGAGATGGGCAAGAGTCGCTTCAGGGAGATTATGGATCAGCTCAATCACGAGAGTCGGTCTGACCTGGAGAAGTTTCGGGCAGAGGCCAAGAAACATAACCGTCTCTAAGCTTTGGGATAGACAATAATAAAAAACGATATATAGATGAAAACTACAGGTAAGGTGGTAGGGTTGGTCTCCAACCTGGTGACTGTAGAGGTAGATGGTCCGGTCGCACAGAATGAGATCTGCTTCGTCATCCTCGATGATGGCTCGGAGCTGATGTCTGAGGTCATCAAGATCGAGGGGATCTTGGTGGATGTGCAGGTCTATGAGAGTACTCGTGGGCTGAAGATCGGTGATCAGGTCCGATTTGAGCAACATATGCTCGAGGTGACCCTCGGTCCGGGACTGCTCTCTAAGAACTTTGATGGTCTCCAGAATGATCTGGATAAGATGACCGGACTCTTCCTCAAGCGTGGAGAGTATACTGATCCGCTTGATCGGGATAAGAAGTGGGACTACGAGCCGACTGCTAAGGTAGGCGACACTGTCGAGGCCGGATCCTGGATTGGTCTTGTGGAGGAGAATCACCAGCCCCATAGGATTATGGTTCCCTTTACATTCAAGGGCACGTATACGGTGAAGAAGCTCACGCCCAAGGGACAATATACTGTGGACGACGAGATGGCTGTGCTGACGGACGAGAGTGGGGTGGATCACTCCATCACCATGACTCAGAAGTGGCCGGTCCGTCAGTCCGTACCCTGCTACGTAGATAAGCCAAGACCCTTTAAGCTACTGGAGACAGGGATCCGCTGTATCGATATCTCCAATCCTATGGTAGAGGGTGGTACCGGGTTTATCCCCGGGGCCTTTGGTACCGGTAAGACGGTCCTCCAACACGCCATTTCGGAGCAGGCCGAGGCGGATATCGTGATTATGGCTGCGTGCGGTGAGCGAGCCAATGAGGTGGTCGAGATCTTCAAGGAATTCCCCGAGCTCGAGGATCCTCATACAGGTCGCAAGCTGATGGAGCGCACGATCATCATCGCCAATACCTCCAATATGCCGGTGTCGGCTCGTGAGGCCTCAGTCTACACCGCTATGACGATCGCCGAGTACTACCGAACGATGGGTCTGAAGGTGCTGCTGATGGCCGACTCCACTTCTCGCTGGGCTCAGGCACTCCGTGAGATGTCCAATCGTATGGAGGAGCTGCCTGGACCCGATGCCTTCCCTATGGACCTCTCGGCTACTATTTCTGCCTTCTATGCACGTGCCGGCTATGTCCACCTGAAGAATGGCAAGACCGGATCGATCACCTTCATCGGTACTGTTTCTCCTGCCGGTGGTAACCTTAAGGAGCCGGTGACGGAGAATACTCAGAAGGTGGCACGCTGCTTCTACGCTCTCCAGCAGGATCGCGCAGACAAGAAGCGCTACCCGGCAGTCAATCCTATCGACTCTTACTCGAAGTATCTGGAGTACCCGGAGTTTCAGAAGTATGTTGCTGAGGCTGCGTCTCCTGACTGGCTGGAGATGGTTGGCCAGATCAAGCAACGTATGCGTCAGGGACTCGAGATCGCTGAGCAGATCAATATCCTCGGTGATGACGGTGTGCCTGTGGACTACCACGTCACATTCTGGAAGTCGGAGCTGATCGACTTCGTCATTCTACAGCAGGATGCCTTTGACGCCATCGATGCTATGTGTCCTCTGGAGCGTCAGCAGGAGATGCTGGCTCTAGTGATAGACATCTGCGAGAGTGACCTTGCATTTGAGGACTTCAATGAGGTCTCCGTCTTTTTCAAGGAGCTGATTAACGAGCTGAGGCAGATGAATTACTCCGAGTTCCGTAGCGAGGACTACAATAAGTATCGCGAGCGGGCTAAGAAGATGGTGGAGACACGTCTGGCGGACAAGTCCCGCGCTGTACAGGAAACGGCTAACGCCTAAGGGTAGACTGATTATGACTAAGAAAGCATTCCAAAAGATATACACCCACATCTCCGACATCACCAAGGCAACCTGCTCTCTGCGTGCTACCGGTGTGGGTAACGATGAGCTCGCTCTCATCGATGGTCGTGTGGCTCAGGTCGTCCGACTCGAGGACGATGTGGTGACGCTGCAGGTCTTCTCCGGCACGGAAGGCATCCCGACTAATGCCGAGGTGACTTTCCTCGGTAAAGCTCCCGCCCTAAAGGTGGGCAACTCTCTCACCGGACGCTTCATGAATGCGTACGGAGAGCCTATCGATGACGGTCCGATCGTTGAGGGCGAGGAGGTAGAGATCGGAGGACCGTCCGTGAATCCGGTCCGTCGTGAGCAGCCCTCAGAGCTCATTACGACCGGTATCTCAGGTATCGACCTCAATAACACTCTCGTGACGGGACAGAAGATTCCCTTCTTTGCTGACCCGGATCAGCCCTACAATGAGGTGATGGCAACCGTGGCGATGCGCGCTGAGTCCGACAAGATCATCCTTGGCGGTATGGGACTGACGAATGACGACTACCTCTACTTCCGCAATACCTTTGCAGAGGCAGGCGCACTCGATCGTATTGTCTCCTTTATCAATACCACTGAGGACTCGTCCATCGAGCGGGTACTGATCCCTCATATGGCTCTCACAGCAGCGGAGTACTTCGCTGTGGAGAAGAATGAGAAGGTGCTTGTCCTCCTAACGGATATGACCAACTACGCTGATGCGCTGGCCATTGTCTCCAATAAGATGGACCAGATCCCCTCTAAGGACTCTATGCCCGGCTCCCTCTACTCCGACCTTGCGAAGGTCTATGAGAAGGCTGCCCAGTTCCCCTCCGGCGGCTCCATCACTATCATCGCCGTGACGACGCTCTCGGGTGGAGACATCACCCACGCAGTTCCGGATAACACCGGATACATTACCGAGGGACAGCTCTATCTCCGCACCGACAGCACTATTGGCAAGGTGATCGTAGACCCCTTCCGCTCACTCTCTCGACTGAAGCAGCAGGTGATCGGGAAGAAGACCCGCGAGGATCACCCACAGGTGATGAATGCCGGAGTTCGTCTCTTCGCCGATGCGTCCAATGCTCAGACCAAGCTGGAGAACGGATTTGACCTCACTGACTACGACGAGCGTACGCTCGACTTCGCCAAGGAGTATGCCAATGACCTCCTCGCCATCGACGTCAATATCAATACCACAGAGATGCTCGATACGGCATGGCGCCTTTTCGCTCGGCACTTTACACCTGCCGAGGTGGCGATCAAGCAGTCTCTTGTCGACAAGTACTGGCCACAGGATGTAGAGATGGTCGGTCACTCCGAGGAGGAAGAGTAATCCCGGTGAGTATGACTGAGGTATGGCTGTAAAGTTTCAATACAACAAGACCTCCCTCCAGAGGCAGAAAAAGGATCTCCAGCTCCGAGAACGGATCCTCCCTACGATCAAGAGTAAGGAGAGTGCGCTTCGTCTCGAGGTACGACGGGTCAAGAAAGAAGTCGAGGATCTCGAGGCTCAGGTAGAGCAGAGCATTGAGAACTTTGACACCATGACCGCTCTCTGGAGTGAGTTTGATCCCTCTCTCGTCCGAGTGGAGGACGTTCATCTCGAGACCCGTAAGGTGGCCGGTATTCCCGTACCGGTGCTGGGAGAGGTAGACTTTGAGGTGCGCCCGTTTAGTCTCCTCAATACCCCCTCCTGGTACATGGAGGGCACCCAGCTGATCAAGGATCTCGCGACAGTGGGCATCCAGGCAGAGGTCGGACGTCTGGAGCTGGACATCCTGCAGCATGCCAGACGTAAGACGACGCAGAAGGTCAACCTCTTCGAGAAAGTTCAGATCCCCGGTCTAAAGGAGGCGATCCTGAAGATCAAGCGCTATCTCGAGGATGAAGAATCGCTCTCCAAGGCGTCTCAGAAGATCATGCGTGCTCATCTCGATGAGGAGAAGGAGAAGCGCCGTAACGCCATGGAGGCAGAATCAGAAAAGGAAGCAATAGTATGATAGAGACGATGAATAAGTACTCGTTTCTGGTCTTTGAGCCGGAGTACGAGGCGTTCCTACAGAAATTGCGCTCCTTAGGCGTGATCCATGTCCGACAGAATAAGGATCCCAACGAGCTCGACCGCATCAGAGAGGTAAAGGCTCGACAGGACGAGTTGGCCGATCTGCGTAAGAGCCTCGGCTTCCTCATGGACCAGCATCCCTTACAGAAGGATCAGACCCCTGAGGATATCCGTCACATAGACTTCCCTCAGGATACCCTGACGGACTACGCCACATATCGGAGCCAGATCAGTGACCTTGACTCTCGTATCAAGGAAAAGTCGAGGATCCTCTCTGACCTAAAGTCCCAGGAGCATGAGCTCTCATACTGGGGCGACTTCGACCCGACTCTGATCTCTAAGCTGAGGGCTAAGGGGGTCCATATGACCTTCTGGACTGTCCTCTCTCAGAGGTACAATAAGGAGTGGGAGGAGCTCTACCACGCACAGATTATCCAGACTGCCGGTCGCTCCACCTACTTCGTCACCATCACCTCCGAGGACGAGCCGGAGCCTGAGCTCGAGTTTGCCGAGCAGGTTCATCTACCCGACCGATCTATTAGTTCGCTTAGGGTTGAGAGACAGAGTGTGGAGGAGGACCTGAAGCTCCTGACAGACTCCAAGCTCTATCTCGCTTATCACGATCAGATACTTGACCGGCAGGAGGCCCGTCTCGCCGATACCTACCAGATGGACAATGCCTACTATCAGGCGGATCGCCTCTATGACGACCGACTGATGGTGCTGGAGGGCTATGTCCCCGCCAAGCAGGATGCCGCCATGCAGGCAGCGCTCTCAGAGGAGGGGATCGCCTATGTCCAGGAGGAAATTGTCCATGGGGAGAATGTGCCCATCAAGCTCTCCAATAATCGCTACGCCAGGGCCTTTGAGCCTCTGGTAAAGATGTTCTCGCTCCCTAATTACTGGGAGTTTGACCCGACGCCCTTCATTGCGCCCTTCTTCATGCTCTTCTTCGGAATGTGCTCTGGGGATGCAGGATATGGGCTGGTGGTGCTGATCCTGGCAACGATCTTTAAGCGCAAGGTGGGCGAGAGTGCCAAGATGTACCTCGAGCTCTTCCAGTGGCTCGGTGGAGCCAGTGTGGTAATGGGATTCCTTGCTGGTACCTTCTTTGGCATCTCACTCGTCGAGGTTCCCTTCCTCAGTTCGATCAAGGACTTCTTCCTCTCGTCGGATAACCTGATGGTGATCTCCCTGGCACTGGGACTTGTCCAAATCCTATTTGCAAAGTATGTGGCAGCCTTCAAGGTGAGACACCAGAGCGGCACTCGCGCCTCGCTCGCCAGCTTTGCCTGGCCGACTATGGTGATCTTCATCGGACTTGTGGTTGGATTGCCCGCCCTCAGCATTCAGCTACCACAGTGGCTTGAGTACGCTCTCTGGGGTGTCGTGGGGCTCTGTGTCTTCGCAGTCTTCTTCCTCAATTCTCCGGGCAAGAACGTCTTTGTCAATCTTGGTAAAGGACTGTGGGATACCTACAATACCGCGTCAGGGCTTCTCGGAGATACGCTCTCCTATATCCGCCTCTTCGCCATCGGTCTGACGGGCGGTATCCTCGGTGGGGTCTTCAATACCCTCACTGAGACCGTCACCGCCTCTATGCCCATCTGGGCAGCGATCCCGGTAGGACTGCTGATTCTCGCCTTTGGTCACGGACTCAATTTCTGCCTAACGATGATCAGCTCGCTTGTCCACCCAGTCCGACTGACCTATGTGGAGTACTTCAATAACTCCGAGTACGAGGGCGGGGGCACACCTTACTCTCCGATCGAGGAGAAGGTCTCCAAGTGATATATTATTCTTGACAAAACAATAACAAACTCAATAAGTAAATCAATTTATGTCTACTACACTTCTAATGGCCTACCTGGGTATCGCACTGATGGTCGGTCTCGCCGGTATCGGTAGCTGCTATGGTCTCTCCTCCTGCGGTATCACCGCTATCGGGGCTATGCGCAAGGATCCCTCCAAGATGGGTCAGTACATTGGTCTCTCGGCCCTTCCCTCCTCCCAGGGTCTCTATGGATTTGTGGGCTGGTACTTCGCCAGTCAGCATATCGCTGCCGATATGTCTGTACTCTCAGCCACAGCTATCCTCCTCTGTGGTCTGCTCCTCGGGTCGGTAGGTCTCCTCTCTGCTATCAAGCAGGGCAAGGTGCTCGCACACGGTATCGCTGCTACCGCTGATGGTCACAATGTATTTGCCATCTCCATGGTCGAGGCGGTCTTCCCCGAGCTCTACGCGATCCTGGCGCTCCTCGTTACCCTCCTGACCATGTTCTCTCTCTGATATGTAGAGACTAATATAGACTCACAAAAGGATGTGTCCTGTAGCGGGATGCATCCTTTTTTTTGTTCCGATATCAAGATTGTCGTGGTCCTAGAGCATAGTCTATACACCAGTTTGAAAACCAATAGATAGCGATGGCTCGTTTCTAACTCCGGTAATGGACTTATCTATTACCGGTATTAGTGAGGACTAATACCGACTATAGTGATCACTAATACCGATATTAGTCTGAGGGCACCGCCTCATGGTCCTAATGCGTGTGCTCTGCAGTACAAAATGGTATGAGCATAAGAAATTGGTACCTTTGAGAAATGAACGAAAGATATCACAGCATACCCTCTCCCTCCTATGTGATGGAGGAGACGCTCCTGAGGCGCAATCTGGAGCTGATACGGCGCGTGTCGGTCGAGGCGGACGTGGAGATCATACTGGCCTTTAAGGCCTTTGCTCTCTGGAAGACCTTCCCGATATTTAGGGAGTATATCAGTGGCACCACTGCCAGCTCCCTCTCGGAGGCACGACTGGGCTACGAGGAGATGGGAGCACTGACCCATACTTATGCTCCGGTCTATCGTCCGGATGAGATGGAGGAGATCCTTCGCTGCAGCAGCCATATCACCTTCAATTCTCTCTCGCAATTTGACCGCTGGTATCCCACGGTACGTGACTATGCGGGACATCCGATCAGCTGTGGACTCAGGCTTAATCCTGAGTACAGCGAGATCGAGACCGACCTCTACAATCCCGCCTCACCAGACTCGAGACTGGGCGTACCGCTCGCTGACCTGCCGGACGAACTGCCGGTCGGCATCGAGGGGATCCACATTCACTCGCACTGCGAGGACGACTCGCACACCTTTGCGCGCTCGCTGAGCGTGATCGAGGAGAAGTTTGGACGCTACCTCGAGCGAGCTAAGTGGGTTAATTTTGGGGGCGGTCACCTGATGACGCGAAAGGACTATGACGTGGAGCTGCTGATACAGCTTCTCACAGACTTCCACCGGCGCTATCCTCACCTGCGGGTGCTCCTGGAGCCGGGGAGTGCCTTTGCTTGGCAGACAGGACCTCTCATCACCACGATACTTGACCGGGTGACCCATGGTGGTGTCACCACGCTGATGATCGATGCCTCCTTCTCCTGCCATATGCCCGACTGTCTCGAGATGCCCTACCAGCCGGCCATTCGGGGAGCCTCCATAACGCGTGACGAGGAGCATACCTATGGACCTTATCGGGTGGGTGGCAATAGTTGTCTCAGCGGAGACGTGATGGGCGACTGGTACCTCGACCATGAGCCTGAGGTGGGGGAGCGGCTGATCTTCGAGGACATGATACACTACACTACGGTGAAGACGACCATGTTCAATGGCATCTCTCACCCCTCTATTTACCTACTCCACAGCGATGGTACGCCGGAGCTGCTGCGAGCCTACGGTTATGAGGATTACAAGACAAGAATGGATTAAAGATATAGAGCGATGGGATTTTTTGGATTATTCTCTAAGAAAAAGAAAGAGACACTGGACACCGGTCTGGAGAAGACGAAGCAGAGTTTCTTCGACAAACTCTCTCACTCCGTGGCGGGTAAGTCCAAGGTGGATGACGAGGTACTCGATAAGCTCGAGGAGATACTCATCACCAGTGACGTGGGTGTGGAGACGACGCTGAAGATCATTGACCGGATCGAGAAGCGTGTCGCTCAGGATAAGTATGTCGGCACCGGGGAACTCAATCGGCTGCTGAAGGAAGAGATCGCAGCGCTCTTGGCTGAGAACGGGACGGAGGATGGTACCTCCTTCGACCTCTCCAAGCAGGTCAAGCCCTACGTGATCCTCGTCGTCGGGGTCAATGGCGTGGGCAAAACCACCACCGTCGGTAAGCTTGCCTATCAGTATAATAGTGAGGGGCTCAACGTGGTGCTGGGGGCAGCGGACACCTTCCGCGCCGCCGCCATCGAGCAACTGGAGATCTGGGGAGAGCGTGTCGGTGTCCCGGTCATCAAGCAGAAGATGGGCTCCGACCCGGCCTCAGTCGCCTACGACACCGTCGAGCACGGCAAGGCGAATGGAGCAGACGTGATCATCATCGACACCGCCGGGAGGCTCCACAACAGGGTGGGGCTGATGAATGAGCTCTCGAAGATCCGCAAAGTGGTGCAGAAGGTTCATCCGGAGGCGCCGCAGGAGATCCTGCTGGTGCTGGACGGATCCACCGGGCAGAATGCCTTCGAGCAGGCCAAGCAATTTACCGAGGCGACCGACGTTAATACCCTCGCCATCACGAAACTGGATGGCACTGCCAAGGGAGGGGTGGTGATCGGCATTTCGGACCAATTCAAGATCCCGGTCAAGTATATCGGTCTCGGTGAGCAGATGACCGACCTGCAACTTTTCAATAGGGAAGAGTTCGTGGACTCCCTCTTCGATGGCTCACTCTGACAGCTCAGCTTATGCGGAAGAATAGGGTAGACGTCATCACTATGGGCTGCTCCAAGAACCTGATCGACTCGGAGCGGCTTATGAGACAGTTTGCAGAGAGTGGCTATACGGTTCGTCATAATCCCGACAAGGTAGAGGGCGAGATCGTGGTGGTCAATACCTGCGGCTTCATCGAGAGTGCCAAGAAAGAGAGCATCGACATGATCCTCGAGGTGGTCTCCGGTAAGTCCTCGGGGCAGGTGGGGCAGGTCTATGTGATGGGCTGTCTTAGTGAGCGATACCGGGAGGAGCTGAGAGAGGCTATCCCGGAGCTGGATGGGATCTATGGGAAGTTTGACTGGAAGGATCTGATCACTCACCTTGGGAAGGCATACCATAGCACGGTCGCCGACTCACGCCTGACGACCACGCCGGATCACTATGCTTTCCTGAAGATTGCGGAGGGCTGTAGTCGGCAGTGCGCTTACTGTGCCATTCCCATCATTACCGGCAGGCATGTCTCCCGACCGGAGGAGGAGATCCTCGAGGAGGTAAGGGGGCTGGCTGCCTCGAGAGTGAAGGAGCTCTTAGTCATCGCACAGGATCTTACCTACTACGGACGGGATCTCTATGGAGAGCCACGACTGCCTGAGCTGATCGAGAAGATCTGCCGGGTCGACGGAATCGAGTGGGTGAGGCTTCACTATGGCTATCCGGCACAGTTCCCGATGGATCTCCTGAGGGTGATGCGCGAGCAGCCCAAGGTCTGCAAGTACCTCGATATTGCCCTGCAGCACGCTTCCGACCATATGCTACGAGTGATGCGACGGGGAGTGACCCGTCAGGAGACGGAGGAGCTCCTACGACGTATGCGCGAGGAGGTTCCCGATATTGCGATCCGGACCACCTTGATGGTCGGGCACCCGGAGGAGACAGATGAGGATTTTGAGGAGCTGATGGACTTCGTTCGCGAGCAGCGATTTGAGCGAATGGGTGCCTTTATGTACTCCCACGAGGAGGGGACCTATGACTACCGACACTACAGCGACAATGTCCCGCAGGAGGTCAAGGAGGAGCGCTATGACCGCCTGATGACCCTGCAGCAGGAGATCGCCATAGAGACAGCGGAGTCGATGGTGGGCAAGACGCTCAGAGTACTGGTTGACCGAGAGGAGGAGGGACACTATATCGGTCGGACAGAGTACGACTCGCCTGATGTGGATCCTGAGGTAATCCTCACGGGAGAAGCTAGTGTGGGGGAGTTCTGTCAGGTGCGTATCACCGGCACCGCCGACTATGATCTCATCGGTGAGGTGCTGAGCTCAGAGTCCTGACCATAAGGACACCGACCGTACTGTCTGAGACAGCTCGTTAAGTAAGATTATTAGTTGTTTCGGCAGGGGTTGGGGCGAAATCGGTATCTTTGTAACTGTGTGAGGGGGAGGCTCAGGTAGACATTGCATTAGAATTAGAAATGGAACAACCAAGCGTAGATATTAGGGCACTGACGGAGATGATCGAGCGGGAGAGCGGTTTTCTCACCCTCATTGATGAGGGGATGAATCGTGTCATCGTTGGGCAAAAGCATCTTCGGGAATCGCTTCTCATAGGATTACTTGCTGACGGACACATCCTCCTGGAGGGTGTCCCCGGACTGGCGAAGACCCTTGCGATCAAGACTCTTGCGGAGCTTATTGACTCCGACTTTAGCCGGATCCAGTTCACTCCCGACCTTCTCCCGGCTGACGTCATCGGTACTCAGATCTACAGTCAGCGGTCTGAGACCTTCAGCGTGAAGAAGGGACCGATATTCGCCAACTTTGTCCTTGCCGATGAGATAAATCGTGCGCCTGCCAAGGTGCAGAGTGCGCTGCTCGAGGCGATGCAGGAGCGTCAGGTGACGATCGCTGACCAGACCTTTGAGCTGCCACGCCCCTTCCTCGTCATGGCGACTCAAAACCCGATCGACCAGGAGGGAACCTACTCACTGCCGGAGGCTCAGAGCGACCGCTTTATGCTCAAGGTGCTGGTAGGATACCCCACGAAGGAGGAGGAGAGCCGTATCGTGACGGAGCAGATCAAGGCTACTCCGGCCGAAGTTCGCCCCGTGGTCTCCGGTGATCAGATCCTCAAGGCTCGGGAGATCGTGCATCAGGTCTACCTCGATGAGAAGATCAATAAGTATATCATCGATATCGTCTTTGCCTCCCGCTTCCCGGGCGATGCCGGGCTGGATAGCCTTAGGGGGATGATCAGCTATGGTGCTTCGCCCCGTGCTTCGATCAATTTGGCACTCGCGTCAAGAGCCTACGCCTTTATCAAGCATCGCGGCTTCGTCATTCCGGAGGATGTGCGTGCTGTCTGTCACGATGTGATGCGTCACCGTATCGGTCTCAGCTACGAGGCTGAGGCGGAGAATCTCAAGACGGATGAGGTGATCACTGAGATACTCAATAAGGTACAGGTGCCCTGAGCGGAGAGGTGATGGATACACAGGAGTTGCTCAAGAGACTCCGTAGGATCGAGATTAAGTCGAGTCGTCTGTCGGAGGATATCTTCTCCGGTGCGTATCGCTCAGCCTTCAAGGGACGAGGAATGTCCTTTAGCGAGGTGAGAGAGTACCAGCCGGGGGATGATGTCCGAGATATCGACTGGAATGTCACCGCACGCTATGCCCGTCCGTACGTCAAGGTCTACGAGGAGGAGCGAGAGCTTACTATGATCCTGCTCGTGGATATCTCGCGGAGTGAGCACTTCGGTACCGTGGGTATGACAAAGCGGCAGAGAGTGGCGGAGATCGCAGGCACGCTCGCCTTTAGTACCATAAAGAATAACGATAATGTCGGCGTGATCTTCTACTCCGATCGGGTGGAGAAGTATATACCCCCCTCCAAGGGTCACAAGCATGTGCTGACAATCCTCTCGGAGATCCTCTCTATCGAGCCTGAGGGGTCGGGAACGGATATCTCGGTGGCTCTTCGCTTTGCTCACAATGTGCAGCGAAAGAGCTGCACCCTCTTTCTCCTCTCCGACTTTATCGACGGAAGCGACTATGCTAAGACTCTGGCAGTGGTGCGCAATAAGCACGACCTACTCGCTATGCAGGTCTACGATCCCCATGAGGCGGAGTTGCCGATGGTCGGACTGCTACGCGTCAGGGATGCGGAGACAGGCGAGGTGCGTGTGATCGATAGCTCATCCAAGTCCGTCCGGAAGCAGTATCGTGAATACTGGCAGGAGCTCTCCGCCAAGCTGAGGGAGACCTTCAGTAAGTACAATATCGGATATGCGAGCGTGTCGACCTCGGAGGACTATGTGCCGAGACTGCAGCGACTCTTTACTCACCCTCGGATCTGATGACTGATATAGATATGAATTATCGCCTCTGCCACATCCGGCTTGCCATTATCCTTCTGTTCACCTGTGTGTGCGGAAACGGGTTTGCGCAGGATGAGACGCGTGTGATTCCGAAGCTGGAGCCGACGAAGATCCTGATCGGTGAGCAGACCACTCTTAGTGTGAGTGTCGTCGCACCAGCGGATAGGGAGGTTCAGCTCGCTCTGCCTGCAGACACTTTGGTCTCCGGGGTGGAGATCTTGGGTGTTGCCACCGGAGATACGACGATGATCAGTGACCGCCTGCGTCAGATCGTCTACGAGGTGACTCTTACTTCGTTTGACTCCGCATCGTATACTCTCGAGCATATTGTGGCGATGATTGCTGATCAGCCTGTGGGGTCACAGGATCAGCCGATCCTAATGGTCGGAACTGTCCCTGTGGACCTCGAGCATCCGGATGAGATCAAGGATATCAAGCCC
This sequence comes from Porphyromonas bennonis DSM 23058 = JCM 16335, assembly GCF_000375645.1. GTDB lineage: Bacteria > Bacteroidota > Bacteroidia > Bacteroidales > Porphyromonadaceae > Porphyromonas_A > Porphyromonas_A bennonis. Next base: position 113,270 of record NZ_AQWR01000001.1, read on the forward strand.
CAGTGGCTGGCAGACTTTGTCCTCTGGGACTATCTCTACTACGCTGCACTGTTTTACGCTATTCTGAGTCTTATTGCCTTGCTCTTCATGTCGATTGCTTACCTCATAAGTCGGCGAAAGAAGGGAATTGTAACCGAGTCTGCCGTTGCCCAGGAGCCACTCCGTGATCCCTACGAGGAAGCGGTGGAGGAGCTGGCGAAGCTCAAGGACGAGAAGCTCTGGGAGAGCGATCAGGTGAAGGAGTACTATACCGAGATGTCAGATATTTTGCGTCGCTACCTCAAGCGGGTCTATGGCTTCGAGACGGGTGAGAAGACCTCGTCAGAGATCCTGGACCTCTTTCGCTCTCACATCGGCCGTGAGCGGATGTACGATGACCTGAGTCGCATCCTGACAACTGCCGATCTGGCGAAGTTTGCCAAGTACCGACCGGAGATGGGGGAGAATGTGGGTCTCCTGAGTGCCTCTCGAGCTTTTGTCGAGGAGCATAGACCGAAGGTGGAGACTAAGGAGGACGATAAGGATAAGAAAGAGGAAGAATTATGACTTTTGCACATCCTTGGGCTTTTCTTCTCCTGCTGCTTCTGCCGCTTTTTGTCTACCTGTACATACGTAGGCAGAAGCGTCCGGCTACTTTTACTCTGAGCACAGCCAATGCCTTCCGAGGTATGCGTCGCAGCTTGCGATCACGCCTCACCTGGATCCCATTTGCCCTGCTGCTCATCGCTTACTCGTGTATGGTGACGGCGCTTGCCCGACCGCAGAGCTTCAGCAACAAGTCGTCAAGTGAGACAGAAGGTATCAATATTATGATGTCTCTGGATATCTCAGGAAGTATGCTTGCTCGGGACCTGCAACCTAATCGTGTGGAGGCAGCGAAGGCAGTGGCAAGTGAATTCATCTCCTCTCGTGAGCATGATAACATTGGCTTAGTGATCTTTGCCGGAGAGAGCTTTACTCAGTGTCCGCTCACTACAGACCACGCCATCCTACTCAGTCTCCTCAGTCAAGTAGATATAGGACTGCTGGAAGACGGGACGGCAATCGGTGACGGTCTCGCCACCGCAGTGAGCCGGCTGAAGGACCAGAAGGGTGATAGTAAGGTGGTGATCCTCCTAACCGATGGAACCAACAATGCCGGAACCATCGACCCCATGACGGCAGCTGAGATCGCGAAGAGCTTTGGGATCCGAGTCTACACTATCGCCGTCGGCACGATGGGGCAGGCACCCTATCCCGTGATGACGGACTTCGGTATCGAGTATCAGATGATGCCGGTGGAGATCGATGAGAGCTCCCTCCGGACCATCGCTGAGACCACCGGCGGTAGTTTCTTCAGAGCTACGGACAACTCGAGCTTGGAGGAGATCTACGACCAGATCGATCAGATGGAGAAGATCAAGCTGGAGGTACATAACTATACGGAGAAGTCCGAGCACTTTATGCCGTGGCTCTGTGCCGCCTTGCTTTGCTTATTTGGGGCGATCCTGCTGAGGACGACAGTCTTCCGTACGATGCCGTGATAAACTGAGGATATGCGATTTTTACACCCCTATATACTGCTTTTGCTCGTGCCTCTCGCGCTCCTCTTGGTGTGGGCATTCCTGAGGATTAGGAGGGACAAGAAAAAGCTGAAGAACTTTGGCGAGACAGAGCTGGTCCGTCAGCTGATGCCCGATCTCTCTCTGAGACGTAAGTTGACGAAGGACATTTTACTCATCGTTTCCGGAATGCTCATCGTAGTGGCGCTTGCCCGCCCACAGGTGGGATCAAAGCCGGAGAAGGTAAAGCTGGAGGGCATCGAGATGATCGTCGCTCTCGACCTCTCTAATTCGATGCTTGCCAAGGATGTTACCCCGAGTCGTCTCACGTTAGCCAAGAACATTGTGTCTCGTATGACGGACGAGTTGGCTAATAACAAGATCGGTCTGATCTACTTCGCCGGGGAAGCCTACATTCAGCTACCTATCACGTCGGACTTTGTCTCCGCCAAGATGTTTCTTCAGTCTGCTGATCCAAGTTTAATAGCAGCTCAGGGGACAGTCATAGGCGATGCGATAAAGCTGGCGACCCGAGGCTTTTCATCGGACAAGGAGGTGAAGAAAGCGCTGGTGCTGATCACCGATGCGGAGAATCTTGATGGCGATGTGGAGGAGGTGCTCCAGACCGCTAAGGAGAAGGGGATCCTTATCTCCGTCCTCGGTGTCGGCACAGAGGAGGGTGCTCCGATCCCGATGGGCAATGGTGAGTATCTGACGGACGAAGAGGGCAAGGTGGTTGTTACTCGCCTTAATCAGCAGCTCGCTAAGCAAATTGCTGAGACTGCTGATGGGGTCTATATCCATGCCAAGGACGTCTCGGGAGCTGTCCGACTGCTCAAGAAGAGCCTCGACAGACTGCAGAAGTCTGATATGAGTACCACCGTCTACCGATCCTATGCGGATGTCTATTACTACTTCCTGATCCCTGCGCTGCTCTTACTCTTAGTCGATCTGCTGATGCTGGACCATAAGAATAGGCTCCTGAGGCGGTTTAATATCTTTGACATAAAGCGTGATGATGAGAAGTAAGTACTTGCTGTCGATCTTCTTTGCCTCTCTCTTCTGTCTCCCTCTCTGGGGACAGAAGCAAGTGCGGGACCTAACCCGTAGCGGCAATAAGCTCTATCGCTCCAAGGAGTACTCCAAGGCTGAGATAGACTACCGCAAGGCTCTTGAGGTCAATAAGAGCGACCGCACCACGATATTCAACCTGGCCAATGTCCTCTACCGAACCGATCGAGGGGAGGAGGCCGGCAAGCTCTACCAGTCTCTCACTCCGCACCTCTCCTTATTCTCGTCCACAGAGGCGGCCGATCTGACCCACAACGCCGGCAACACCGCTTTCCGTGCTAAGCAGCTGGAGCAGGCGATTGAGTACTACAAGGAGTCGCTTCGTCGGCGACCCTCTGACGAGGACACTCGCTACAACCTCGCTCTCGCTCAGAAGCTACTGGACGAGCAGAAAAAGAATGGCGGTGGTGGTCAGGATCAGAAGCAAGATCAGGATAAGGATCAGAAAAAAGACCAGCAGCAAGATCAGCAAAAGGATCAGAAGAAAGATCAGCAGCCGCAACCTCAGCAGCCCAACCAAGATCAGATGTCCCAAGAGACTGCCAATAGGATCCTCCAGGCTCTCCAGAAGGATGAGAAGAATACCCGGCAGAAGCTGGAGCAGGCTCAGCAGCAGAGAGGGCGCAGTCGTCGTAAGAATTGGTAATCCATTATGTCTCGTAGAGTATTTCATATAATTGCAAGCCTCCTTATCCTATCCCTGACTGCTCAGGCGGCGGATAAGGTATCTGTACGGGTCTCACCTCCCCAGGAAGCGATCGTCGGGGAGCCTTTCAGGATCCAGCTGATCGTGAGTGACAAGGCATCCGATCCCCAGTGGACGTTTCCGTCAGGATTAGAGGTGCTCTATGGTCCGGCCGTAAGCCGATCCTCGAGTACCAGCATCATCAATGGCAAGATGTCCCGCTCCTCATCGACCTCATTCACTTACACTTTGATGGCTGATCATGCCGGCTCCTACAGTCTCCCCTCCGCTACCGTCAAGGTCGGAGGCGCCACCTATCGATCGGGAGCTACGACTTTTAAGGTCTATGAGCCGTCTGCTGCCTCTCCCGGTGCCTCCGGATCAAGTGCCTCCGGTGACGAAAGCGAGGGTCAGATATCCGATGCCGAGGCGGTCCGACTCAGCAATGATGCCCTGCAGGTGGTGGCTAATGTGAGTAAGACGACCGTTTATGAGCAGGAGGCTCTTCTTGTTACCTACAAGCTCTACTCGAGGTACCAGGGGATTCAGATCGAGAGTGCCAACTTCCCCGAGTACGACGGATTCGTCAAGCAGGAGATCCCACAGAGTGGTCCGCTACAGCTCGACATAGAGCAGTATAGGGGGAAGAACTATTACACCGTGACTCTGCTCCGTCAGCTTCTCTTTCCCCAAAAGCCCGGCAAGCTCAGCGTCCCGTCCGGTTCTTTCGGCCTACTTGTGACTGTTCCCTCGCAGAATAACGATCCGGGTGACTTCTTCTCCGGCTTCTTTGACTCCTACCAGAGGGTCCGAAAAAAGGTGACCACCAAGCCTTTTACGGTAAATGTGAAGCCACTCCCCACGCCCAAGCCTGACGACTTTACAGGAGCTGTGGGCAACTTTAGGCTCACCACTGATGGGCTACACCAGCCTATGAAGACCGGTGAGAGTGTACAGCTGAAACTGACCCTTAGTGGAGAGGGAAATCTCAAGCTATCTACCCTCCCGGAGGTTGAGTGGCCCGAGGGCTTCGAGGTCTATGATCCTCAGGAGGAGGATGACATCCAAGTCACCGCCGGGGGAGCGTCCGGATGGAAGTCCATTGAGTACTTTGCCATCCCGAGGTATGAGGGCACCTATACCATACCCGAGATTACTTACTCCTACTTTGATCCCGGCACCGGGTCCTACCGGCGAGAGGTGATCCCTGCACAGAAGATACAGGTGGAGAAGGGCAGCGGATCGGCGGTGTCGGACGGATCAGCCTTCGGGAGCCGTGATGCGATGAAGCGACTCGGCAACGACATTCGCTACCTCAAGCCTACCGGTAGCCTCACTCACCTGTCGAGAGTCAGCCTCAGGACTTACTGGCTTCTCTATGGTGTGGTATTCCTTATCGGTTTGGTTGCCTTCTTCCTCATTCGTGCCCGTCGCGCCGGTGCGGTCGAGAACTCCCACAACCGTGCCCGTCGTGCCGGCAAGATGGCACGTAAGTATCTCAAGCTGGCAGAGAAGGAGCGAGCCAAGGGCGACAATAAGGCCTACTACGAGGCACTCCTAAATGGTCTCAATAGCTACCTATGTGCCAAGCTCCATATCCCGCCCTCTGATCTCTCGAAGGAGCGCATTGCGGAGGTTATGCGAGCCAATGGTCTGTCGGAGGAGCTTGTGGACCGGACCCTCTCCGTGCAGTCAGACCTTGAGCTGGCGCGCTTCGCACCCTCTGAGGAGGGGGGACTGAGGGATGAGCTCTACAAGACCTCATCGGAGGTTATCGATGGCATAGAGGCCTCTAAAATCAAGATCAAAGAGTGATGAAACGACTTCGGATACTTCCCCTCCTTCTTCTATCTGTTATTATTGGAGGATTAACTTTCGCACAAGAGTCGACTCAGGCAGACAGTATTGGTGTGGTTGCCCCCTCCGATGGTGCAATCGGATCATCAGACATCAAGAGACTGATGGACGACGCAGCAACTGCCTATGGTGAGCAAAAGTACAACCTCGCCATATCGATCTACGAGAAATGCCTCAGTCTCTCGTCAGAGCCCTCAGCTGAGCTGTACTATAACCTCGGCTGTGCCTACTATAAGGACGGTCAACTCTCCAGTGCCATACTGAGTCTGGAGCGCGCCTACAGACTGGATCCATCCGACTCTGACACGCGCTACAACCTTGCCTTCCTCGCTGACCATACAGCCGAGAAGGTGGAGCAGCCCCGCTCTCAGATGCTCTCACGTATGATGGACAGTATGACACACTGGTTCGTTCTTCCTGCTTGGATGAGCCTTGCGCTGGGTTCCTTTCTGGTCTTTGTCCTTCTCATTTTCCTCTTTACCTACGGGCGTAGCGAGAGGAAGCGGCGGATAGGCTTCTATGCCGGACTGGTTGCTCTCGTACTTTGTATAGTCCTCAATCTCTTTGTCTACCGATCTTACAGGTTTATCACCGACCGTTCGGAGGCGATCCTGACTGCTCCGGTCATCACACTGCAGAGCTCTCCCGACTCGTCGTCACAGGACATAGCGGTAGTGCATGAGGGGCACAAGGTGAGGATACTGGACAGAGTAGGGGGGTATGCCGAGATCCGACTCGCCGATGGCACGGTCGGCTGGGTCCCGGAGGAGACCTTTGACTTGATCAATAACTTTAGCGACTGATGTAATGGTAGAGAAGCTGGCCCTACTGGAGCGAGACTTTTTCCTCTGGCTCAATAGTCCCCACAGTGACTATCTGGACTCGGTGATGTTCACCTTCTCCGACAAGCGGATCTGGTACTTCTTCCTGATCTTCTTCTTCGCGCTGCTTTTCTATCGGCAGAAGATCAAGGAGTGCCTGCTGCTTATCCTCTTTGTCGCAGTGATGATGGTGATCTCTGATCAGCTTTCCTCTGCGGTCTTTAAGCCCTATTTCCAGCGCTTTCGCCCGACCCTCCATCCCTTCACGGAGGATGTTGTCAAGACTGTGATGGGCCACTCGGGAGGGGGACTTTATGGCTTTATCTCCGGTCACAGTACCAATTTTGCTGCCCTTGGCGCCTTCACGATGTTGCTGATGAGACACCGGGGCTATACTATCATCATGACACTCGTCGTACTGACCACGATGTACTCCCGAGTCTACCTCGGGGTCCACTTCCTTACGGACGTGATCGCCGGCTGTCTCTGTGGTATGCTCGTCGGTATAGTTATGTATTACCTCTATCGCGAGACCCGCAGTAGTTTCTTCAAGATCCCGGATCGGCAGAAGTCTGTCTGCTACATTACTCCTCGTAGCAGGATCGACATGATCGCACTATCTCTTGTGACCTTATATCTCGCCTTTTGGATCCTGGGACCAATCGTTTACCCCATCTTATATCTCTAATTAATTATGACTAAAAACTATCAGACCATCCTAGATGCTTTCCCTCTCGAGGGGGAAGTGGTGAGCGTGGAGCCCTTCGGAAACGGTCATATCAATGATACACTTCGTGTTACAGTTAAGGACCCCGATGGCACGGAGCATATACGATATGTCCTCCAGAGGATCAATCATCAGGTCTTCCAAGACGTGGAGACCCTGCAGCGGAACATATTCACTGTCACTGAGCATATCAGGAAGAAGCTGGAGGCTGAGGGGGATGCGGACGTCGACCGACACGTCTGCACATTCCTCCGGACGAAGAGCGGAGAGCGCTATACCACCTATGAGGGAAACTACTGGCGCGTGATGCTCTACATCCCGAGGTCAGTCACCGTGGATGCGGTCACACCGGAGTCCGCACGCTCGGCCGGAAGGGCCTTTGGCGACTTCCAGAGCCGTCTCTCCGACATTCCGGAGGGCACGCTTGGGGACACGATCCCTCACTTCCACGATATGGCATTTCGCCTGCAGGAGCTCGCTGATGCGATCAAGGAGGATCGTTTGGGCAGAGTGCAGGAGGAGCGAGTCAAGAAGCTCATCAAGGCTATCGATGACCGGTCGGATGAGATGCTACTACAGGAGCGACTCTATGAAGAGGGGACACTGCCGAAGCATATCAATCACCTCGACACCAAGGTGGACAATATCCTCTTCGATAAGGAGACCGGTGAGGTGTTGACGGTCATCGACCTTGATACCGTGATGCCCGGCTTTATCCTGTCCGATGTTGGAGACTTCATCCGCACTGCTGTGAATACCGGTGCTGAGGATGAGACTGACGAGTCCAAGATCGGTGTGGATATGGAGATCTTCAAGTCTTATGTCGAAGGCTATATGTCCTCAGCAAGCAGCTTCCTCTCTGAGACTGAGATCCGACTTATCCCCTATGGCGGTCGCATGATGACCTATATGCAGGCGGCCCGCTTCCTTACAGACTATATCAATGGGGACACCTATTATAAGACTAACTACAAGGATCACAATTGGGATCGTGCTTGGGCACAGTATGTATATCTGACCCGCTTGGAGGAGCGAGCCAAGGAGATGAGCGACTTTATGGCCCACTGGCTGTGAACCACCGGCTCCAATAAGTGACAACACTGTCTGTCGCGGGTCTCTCAGACAGCATAGACGAGTAAGGGCTAGCTCCACTTTTTGGAGCCAGCCCTTCTTTCGTTTTATTCGATACTGTGTCTTTCTCTGTCGTATAGGACTGTTGTCCTCTGCCCAGAGTGGATCACAGCTGTGACTCCTTCATCCTATTAAGTCGATCGACCAGCTGCGCTTCTGCTGCACTGTCTGCCGGGATCCAGAATGAAGTCCCTACCGCTTCGTCAGGCAGATATTGCTGACTTGCATAGTGCCCCTTATAGTCGTGAGGATAGATGTACCCCTTGCCATACCCCAGCTCATCCATGAGCTCGGTGGGTGCGTTCCTCAGGTGCATAGGCACAGGGTGGGGCGGTTGCTCTCTGACGTAGGAGAGCGCTTTATTGATGGCTAAGAAGGCGCTATTACTCTTCGGAGAGGAGGCGAGGTAGATCGTTGCCTCTGCCAGTGGGATGCGTCCCTCAGGCCAGCCGATGCGCTCTACTGCGGTAAAGGCTGCCTCTGCGATCAGCATAGCATTAGGATTGGCGAGACCGATATCTTCGGAGGCAGATATCACCAGACGACGTGCGATGAACTTTGGGTCCTCCCCTCCGTCGATCATTCGGGCGAGCCAGTATATGGCAGCATCAGGATCGCTACCTCGGATACTCTTGATAAATGCGGATATGATGTCATAGTGCATCTCTCCCCCCTTGTCGTACACGCCGGGATTGCTCTGTATCTGCTGAGCTACCACTTCGTCAGAGATGGTCACGCACTTCTGCTCGAGGGCCTCGGGGGTGGTAGCGAGGAGCTCAAGGATATTGAGGAACTTCCGAGCGTCACCCCCCGAGGCGGCAAAGAGTGCATCCGTGGATTCTATCCTCACCTCATACTCCTTCAGTATCTCGTCTCTGGTGATAGTGTACTGCAAGAGCTTGTCCAGATCCTCTTGCGTGAGAGGCTTCAGCACCAGCACACGGCACCGAGAGAGGAGTGGGCGGATCACCTCAAAGGATGGGTTTTCGGTCGTGGCACCGATCAGCACCACACTACCCTGCTCCACGGCATGCAGCAGAGAGTCTTGCTGAGACTTGCTGAAGCGGTGGATCTCGTCGATGAAGAGTATCGGTGCACCCTGAGCAAAGAGTCCCTTGCGGTAGTCCTCGGCCTGCTTAATCACATCACGGACCTCCTTGACTCCCGAGCTGACCGCACTGAGGGTAAAGAAGGGTAGGTCGAAGTGCTTTGCCACGATCTTCGCCAGGGTGGTCTTGCCCACTCCCGGCGGCCCCCATAGGATGAAGGACCGGAGCAGTCCCGTTGCCAGCATGTCGTATATGGGACCGCCGGGACGGACGAGCTCATCCTGACCGAAGTAGCCGTCCAGAGTGGTCGGTCTCATTCGCTCGGCTAATGGGGGTAGGTTGGTATTCATGCTTGGGTCACTTGATCATCTGTGATAGACAAATGTACCACTAATGTTTCTGACACTCCAGACGGTCCAGCTCTTTGGCACTGACTTTGCGTAGTGAGATATGAACGAAAGACTAAGTCATACATATAGATCATGGATAAAAATCAGACGACAGGGAAGATTGGCGTGACGAGCGACAATATGTTCCCGATCATTAAGAAATTCCTCTACAGCGATAATGAGATCTTCCTCCGAGAGATCGTAAGCAATGGCGTGGATGCCGTACAGAAGTTGAAGACTCTGGTCTCCAAGGGTGAGTACTCCGGCGAAGTCGGGGATCTCCAGGTGGAGGTGAAGATCGATGGCGACAAGCTGATCATATCGGATAATGGTATCGGTATGACTGCCGATGAGATCCATAAGTACATCAATGAGATCGCCATCAGCGGTGCCGAGGAGTTTGTCAAGAAGTACGAGGACCAGCACAGTATCATTGGTCACTTTGGTCTCGGATTTTACTCCTCCTTTATGGTATCCGACAGGGTGGAGATCTACACTCAAAGCTACGACGAGACGGCTCCCAGTATCCGCTGGTCCTGCGAGGGCAATCCTGAGTACCAGATGGAGGAGGCAGAGAAGAGATCGCGAGGGACGGACATCATACTACACATCTCCGAGGAGGATAAGGAGTTCCTCGACGAGGATCGCATCTATGCATTGCTCAAGAAGTACTGCAGCTACCTCCCTGTGCCGATCGTTTTCGGGAAGGAGAAGGAGTGGAAGGATGGCAAGCAGGTCGATACGGATAAGCCTCGGGTGATCAATGAGACGGATCCAACGTGGATCAAGCAGCCCGCCTCCCTCACTGATGAGGATTACAAAGAGTTCTATCGGACCCTCTTCCCAGGCAATGATGCACCGCTCTTCTGGATCCACCTCAATATTGACTACCCATTCAACCTGACCGGGATCCTGTACTTCCCTCAGATCAAGTCAAACCTCGATATGCAGAAGAGCAACATCTCGCTCTACTGCAACCAGGTCTACGTGACCGATAATGTCGAGGGAATCGTCCCCGACTTCCTCAATCTCCTCCATGGCGTGATCGACTCGCCGGATATCCCGCTCAACGTGAGTCGCAGCTATCTCCAGTCCGATGCGAGAGTAAAGAAGATCTCGACCTATATCACCCGCAAGGTAGCAGACAAGCTGGCAGAGCTCTTCAAGACCGATCGTGCCGCTTACGAGGAGAAGTGGTCGGCACTTGATCTCTTCGTGAAGTATGGCATGCTTACGGATGAGAAGTTTGCAGAGAAGGCTAAGGGTATCCTGCTCCTCAAGGACACTGATGAGAAGTACTACACACTCGATGAGTACAAGACCCTGATCGAGGGCAACCAGACCGATAAGGACAAGAAGGTGGTCCATCTCTATGCTCAGGATCCCGATCGCCAGTACAGCTACATCCGTGCGGCCAAGGACAAGGGGTACAGCGTGCTCCTGCTCAATGGACCCCTCGACATGCACCTGATCGGGATGCTGGAGCAGAAGTCGGAGGATAGCCACTTCGTCAGTGTCGACAGTGATACGCTGGAGAATCTCGTACGCAAGGATGAGAAGCCTGTCGGTCATGTCGATATGACCGAGGAGGACCAGTCCATCCTGAGACAGCTCTTCCAGAGTCGGGTGCCTGAGGGCGATGATAAGCAGATGATCCATGTCGCTACTGCCAATCAGGGTGCCGAGGCTAAGCCGATCGTAGTGATCCAGAATGAGTATATGCGGCGCATGAAGGATATGGCTCATATGCAGCAAGGGATGGATATGTATGGATCCATGCCGGACAGCTACATGATGACGCTCAATATTGATCATCCTCTGATCGGTGCGGTCCTGAAGAAATTCCGGTCCTCAGATCAGATCGGTACCTACACTCAGCTGACGGGTGACCGAAATGGCTATGTCGCTCGGCGAGCTGAGATAGACAGTCAGCTCTACGACGACAAGAATAAGCCCGATGAGGCAAAGAAGAAGTCTCTCCAGGAGGATCTCAAGGAGACCAATGCCCATATCGATGAGCTGGATGCCAAGCTCGGCACCATTTATGCCGACTTTGCTGCCGGGCAGCCGGTGATCGAGCGCCTGATCGATCTCGGACTCCTTGCGAGCGGTCTGCTGCGAGGTGAGGCGCTGGATCGCTTTGTCTCAGACTCCATGAGCGCTATCTCTGACAAGGTGGACGACTGACTCTGAAGGCTGAAATACAAGAGGGGCTGCATCGCCATTAGCGGTGCAGCCCCTTTTGCTTGATATTATGATATCAGTGCTTACTCAGCCTTACTGGCCTTGCAGGCGCACTTTACAGCCTTCTCCGGCTCTGTGTACCACTCCTCCACGGTCTTCCAGTCGATGATCTCCCAGAGTGCCTTGAGGAAGTCTGCACGCACGTTGCGGTAGTCCACATAGTAAGCATGCTCCCAGACATCGGCGGTCATCAGCGGGCAAAGATCCTTGGTGATGGGGTTATAGGCGTTTGAGCCCTTGTCGATGCTGAGCTTCCCGTCCTTGTCAGCGACGAGGAATGCCCATCCGGAGCCGAAGAGTCCGGCGGCCTCCTCCTGGAACTTCTGCTTGAAGTCCTCAAAGGAGCCCCACTCCTTCTCAATCGCCTCCAGCAGCTTGCCGGTAGGTGCCTTCTTGGCCTCGTCCTTGGGACGGAGCTGTAGGAAGAAGAGGTTGTGATTGAGGATCTGTCCGGCCTGATTGTACATCTTGCCGTCAGCTTCCTTGACAATAGACTTGAGGCACTTGTCCTCGAAGTCGGTGCCCTCGATCAGTTTATTCAGAGTGTTGACGTAGCCATTGAGGTGCTTGCCGTGGTGAAGAGAAACAGTCTCCTCACTCATCACAGGCTCCAGCGCATCCTTTGCGTAGGGTAGGTCTATGAGTTTGAATTTCATGGTAAGAATAATTTGTGGGTTAGAAAAACAGGAGCGTCATCGCCTCCGATCACTCAGAGGAATGGCTCCACTATAAGTGGAGTGAAAACTGTCGTGAGGTCTCCATGCTCCACTATATTACTTACTTGCTGTATCTCTCCTTGAGTACACTCAGCATATCCGTAGTCATGGAGTCGAGGTCATACTCAGGCTTCCAGCCCCACTCCTCTCTTGCGCAGCTGTCGTCGAGAGAGTTGGGCCATGACTCTGCGATGCCCTGGCGGAGCTCGTCCACCTCATAGGTCATGGTGAAGTCGGGCATCTGCTTCTTGATGGCAGCGTAGATCATCTCCGGATCGAAGCTCATGCTTGCGATATTGAAGGAGTTACGGTGCTTCAGCTTGGCGGGATCAGCCTCGAAGATCTCGTACATGGCGCGGAGAGCATCCGGCATGTACATCATATCCATATAGGTGCCGGCCTTGATCGGGCAGACGAAGCTCCCGTCCTGCACGGCCTTGTAGTAGATATCCACAGCGTAGTCGGTCGTACCGCCACCGGGGAGAGTGACATTGGAGATCAGCCCGGGGAAGCGTACAGACCTGGTGTCGACACCAAACCTCTTAAAGTAGTAGTCGCTCAGCAGCTCTCCGGATACCTTCGTCACGCCGTACATCGTAGTGGGGCGCTGGATGGTGTCCTGAGGTGTCTTATCCTTAGGTGTGGAGGGACCGAAGGAGCCAATGGAGCTGGGGGTGAAGACGGCGCACTTCTTCTCTCTCGCCACCTCGAGGACGTTGCAGAGTCCGCCGATACCGATGTGCCAGGCGAGCTGAGGCTTTGCCTCTGCCACTGCCGAAAGGAGTGCAGCGAGATTATAGATGGTATCGACATCATACTTCTCCACCACATCAGCGATCTGCTGTGCGTTGGTGATGTCTACGATCTCTGAGGGACCACTCTCCTTGAGCTCTCCCTTGACGGGGGCTGCGGGGATATACCCGGCGATGATTTGACCATTGGGGATGATGCTCCTCAGCTTCATCGTAAACTCTGACCCGATCTGCCCGGTCGAGCCAATGATAAGGACATTCTTCATAAGACAAATACTTGTCAGACGTTGCCGTCTTGCTCAGTTGTTGTATAAAGGTTGGTGTATTAAGTTAGTCTATACTGTTGCGGAGTTGGATCAACCCGCTCTGCCTTACAAAGATGAGTAAATTACTTGACACTACCCACGTTTTTGATCTCCATTTGTTGCACCGGCGCTTCTGAGTCGGTTCCTAAAGCTACAGAAGTAAGGTGGTACCTCCGACAAAACTTCCTCTTCTTGTATATCCGTCTGGTATAGAGCTGCTTGTCAGCGCCTGGGACCAGGTCATCCGGTATGATCGGTCTCGCTCCGAACTAATACCGGTAATAATGAACACTAATACCGATATTAGTACTCACTATTACCGGTAAAAGAATAGCCTCTCAGAGCGTAGGTACATTTTGCTTCCGAATGGAGTGTCCAAAACAAGTCGCAGGTTCATGGTCTCGAAGACCATGAACCTGCGAGAAACAGGGGGCGTCCCAGTCTGGGGAAACCTTAGTCTACCGGATGATACTGCACAAAGGCCTCAATAGCCTCATATCGGGCAAATCCGAGATCATGATAGATCTTCGCCGTGCCTCTATTCCGATCCTCTGATCTCTGCCAGAAGAGTCGCTCATCGTCACCCAGGAAGGGTGCTGCGTCCATCTGAGTCTGATGCTTGAGGATCGAGTCTCTCTTGAATCGGAGCTCCTCCGGACTCATCGGTACAGCCATCTCGATGTCATCGATATTCCACTCTGCCCAGGCACCTCGGTACATCCAGATGCGGCAGTCCTTGAGCCACGCTTCGCCCTTCAGCTCATCGAGAGCCGCAAGTACGGCATTGGTAGCTACGCGGTGTGTGCCATGTGGGTCGCGGAGGTCTCCGGCCACGAAGATCATATGTGGCTTGATCCCCTGGATGAAGTCCTTGACGATCAGTACATCCTCCTCTGAGAGCGGCTTCTTCTTGATGGCGCCGGTCTCATAGAAGGGGAGGTCAAGGAAGTGGACGTGGTCATCCTTTAGTCCCACGTGTCGATCCGCAGTGCGGGCCTCCTGGCGACGGATAGTCCCCTTGAGGTAGCGGGTTTCATCCGTCTCATTGTCCCCCTCTCTCTTGATCTCAGTAAGGTAACGCCGCGTCTCGAGGAGCTTCTTGCAGAGTTCGTCGTCCTCACGACCCTCGTTCTGATAGAGGGCATGGACAAAGTCGATGTAGCGGATCACCTCCTCGTCATTGACGGCAATGTTTCCCGAGGTCTCATAAGCGACATGCACGTCGTGTCCGTGCTTGACGAGTCGGTGGAAGGTTCCACCCATAGATATGACGTCGTCATCGGGGTGGGGCGAGAAGACGATTACTCGCTTGGGGAATGGGAGAGCTCGCTCCGGACGATTGCTGTCGTCAGCATTGGGCTTGCCACCCGGCCATCCGGTGATGGTATTCTGGATGTCGTTGAAGACCTTGATATTGCAGTCGTATGCCGAGCCGTACTGACGCAGCAGGTCACTCAGCTGGTGGCTGATGTAGTCCTGGTTGGTGAGGTTGAGGAGAGTCTTGCCAGTTTGATCACAGAGCCATACGAGAGCTCGGCGAACCAGCTTGTCCGTCCATCGGGGATCGGTCACTCTCCAGGGGGTGTGGATCCGAGTCAGCTCGTCAGCTGCCTCCAGATCGGTGTAGACACTTGCCCTATTGTGGGTCTGAAAGATAGATGCCGGGATGTCGTCGTCCTGAGGCTCCTCGACCACCTTGCGGAGGATCTCCTTCTTTGACTCGCCCCATGCTAGCAGCACTACGCGCTTGGCTGCCTTGATCTCATTCATCCCGACAGAGACTGCGGTCTCTGGGACGTTGTCGGACAGGTTGAAGGAGCTGATTGCCTCGTTGCGCGAGGTGTCGTCCAGCACCACGAGGTGGAAGGAAGAGCTCAGTACGTCTCCAGGGGCATTTGTCGCCACGGTGCCGCGCTGCCCGATCCCCATGAGGCAGAGATCGAAGCCGCCCAGCTCGCTGAGCTTCTGCTCATACTTAGCCCAGGATGAGGGTATGTCGTCCTTGTCGGTGCCTATCTCAAAGTGGTGTACGTTGGCTCCGGGGATGGAGATTTTGTCGATAAACTCCTCCTTGAGATGAGCTAAAACCCCCTCGTTGTCATTAAGTAGGGGGTAAAACTCATAGAGCGGGAAGATGTGGACGCCTTCGAAGGAGAGCTCCCCCTTCTTATGAAGCTTGATTAGCTCACGGAGGACGGGTAGGGGGCTGATCCCGCCGGAGATACCCAGCGCGAAGGTCTGCTGCTTGTCCTGATGAGACTTGATGTCCTGGGCGATGCGAAGTGCCAGCTCGACACTTGCCTGCTCATCAGAGGGGTAGATACGGGTGGGGATCCGCTCGTAGCTGGTCAGCATGGTCTCCTCGTACTTGTTGCGAGGCTTGTAGAGTCTCTCCTCTACCTGCTCGAGGGAGATTTGTGATGTGAGATTAAGTCGCATGGTTACATAGATATATGTGTAGATTGTTTGGAACTATGGTATGGAAGATCAACGTGCGACCTTCCTATTCGACGATAAAGATAAGAAAATAATTTATCATCAAGTTGTCAGGTCGCAATTTTTATACCTATTGCCCGCTTTCTTTCTCGCTATAGTGTTGATAGTTGTAATTATAGAAATAAGTAGATAATCTTCTTGGGAAGCTCGTGGAATTGGGCTAAATTTGCAACACTGACTGATTGTCTCACGACGATGTAACTTCGAATACCAACAACAGTTTTTATTAAATCCCATGTGGTTGACTAATTCTTCTATCGGAAGGAAGGTGGTGATGAGTGTCACCGGCGTCTGTTTCTTCCTCTTTCTGCTTTTCCATGGAGCAATGAACCTGGTGGCAGTCTTCTCGGCTGAGGGCTACAATGAGATAGCCCACTTCCTGGGGACCAATCCGGTTGTCCAATTCATGGTGCCGATCTTGATGGCTATCATCCTGATCCACATCATCTACTCCATCATGCTCTGGAGTCAAAATCGCAAGGCGCGTGGCAATGATCGCTACGAAGTGACGGGGAAGGCCAAGATCGACTGGGCCTCTAAGAATATGCTCCTCCTCGGACTGATCATCCTTGGTGGGGTGGTGCTACACCTGATCAACTTCTGGGCTAAGATGCAGCTCCAGGCTTGGATGGGCAATGCCTCTGTCGTAGCCTCGACTCAGATGGAGTATATCTTCAGCAAGCCTTGGATCGTGATCATCTATCTCCTCTGGTTCTGCGCCATATGGTTTCACCTCTCTCACGGTATCTGGAGTGCGGCTCAGACTGTAGGACTCAATAATAAGAAGTGGATCAACATCTGGAAGACGATCGGCTACGTCTTTGCGACGCTTATCCTTATCATGTTTGCTTTCGTTGCCATCGCCTTTTATCTCAAGTCAGTAGGCGTGTGGCCCGAGGTCGGCAACATCTGGCACCTGGGTGCAGCCGGTGAGATCCCTGCATCGCAGTACTACGGCTTCTGATCTGATTGTTTCACGCATCGTTTTATACCAATGACTATGTCTATACAAGATATAAATATGGATCCTGCCAAGAAACTGGACGCCAAGATCCCAGAGGGACCTCTTGCAGAGAAGTGGACCAATTACAAGGGCCATCAGAAGCTGGTCAATCCTGCCAATAAGCGCAAGCTAGATATCATCGTCGTGGGAACCGGTCTCGCCGGTGCCTCTGCTGCCTCTTCACTCGCTGAGCTCGGGTTTCACGTCAAGTCCTTCTGCATCACCGACAGCCCCCGTCGCGCTCACTCTGTAGCCGCTCAGGGAGGTATCAATGCAGCTAAGAACTATCAGAATGACGGTGACTCGGTATACCGTCTCTTCTATGATACGATCAAGGGAGGCGACTACCGCTCTCGTGAGGCTAATGTCCATCGTCTGGCTGAGGTCTCTGCTGACATTATTGATCAGTGTGTGGCAATGGGTGTCCCCTTTGCTCGTGAGTACGGTGGTACGCTTGCCAATCGTTCCTTCGGGGGTACGCTCGTCTCCAGAACCTTCTACTCAAGGGGACAAACCGGTCAGCAGCTCCTCCTCGGAGCTTACTCCGGTCTTATGCGTCAGGTAGGGCTAGGTCATGTGGAGCTCTACGCCCGCTACGAGATGGTCGACCTCGTGATCATCGATGGTCGTGCTCGCGGTATCATCGCCCGAAACCTCGTGACCGGTAAGCTGGAGCGCTTCGGTGCTCACGCTGTCGTAGTCGCTACAGGTGGCTATGGTAATGCTTACTTCCTCACCACCAACGCTCTGGCATGTAATGGATCTGCAGCGTGGCTCTGCTACAAGAAGGGTGCCTACTTCGCCAACCCCTGTATGGTACAGATCCACCCCACATGTATCCCCAAGCAGGGCGACTATCAGTCCAAGCTGACTCTAATGTCCGAGTCACTCCGTAACGATGGCCGCATCTGGGTACCCAAGAAGAAGGAGGACGCAGAGGCAATCCGCAATCACAAGAAGACTGCCCTCGACATCCCCGAGGAGGATCGCGACTACTATCTGGAGCGTCGATATCCTGCATTTGGTAACCTAGTACCTCGTGACGTGGCGTCACGTGCTGCTAAGGAGCGCTGTGATGCCGGATATGGTGTCGGTACCGGAGAGGCCGTTTATCTCGACTTCTCCGAGCCGATCCAGCGACTGGGACGTGAGGCGATCACTGCCAAGTATGGTAACCTCTTCGATATGTACAAGCTGATCACGGATGTGGATGCGTACACCTACCCGATGGAGATCTTCCCCGCTGTCCACTTCACTATGGGCGGTCTCTGGGTCGACTACGAGCTACAGACCACGATCCCCGGTCTCTTCGCCATCGGTGAGTGCAACTACTCCGACCACGGAGCCAACCGTCTCGGTGCCTCTGCGCTTATGCAGGGTCTGGCAGACGGCTTCTTCGTGCTACCTTATACGATGCAGAATTACCTAGCAGACCAGATCGAGCTGGGTCATGTCGATATCAATGCACCTGAGTTTGAGGCGGCAGAGAAGGAGGTACACGAGCGTGAGAAGAAGCTGATGAGTATCCAGGGCGATCTGACCGTGGACGACATCCACAAGAAGCTTGGCGCCATCCTCTGGGAGCACTGCGGTATGAGTCGAAATGAGGCTAGCCTCAAGGAGGGACTTCGCAAGCTTGATGAGCTGACCAAGACCTTCTGGACCCGCGTCCGCATCCCTGGTGAGATCGAGGACCTCAATACCGAGCTCGAGAAGGCTTGGCGTCTCGCTGACTTCATCGAGATGGGTAAGCTGATCGCTCACGATGCGCTTGACCGTAAGGAGTCGTGTGGTGCCCACTTCAGAGAGGAGTACCAGACGGAGGAGAATGAGGCCCTCCGTAACGACAAGGACTTCAGCTATGTCTCCTGCTGGGCTTATACCGGTGAGGACACGCCCCCGGTGATGTACAAGGAGGATCTGAACTATGAGTATGTAGTGCCTCAGACACGTAATTACAAGAAGGCATAATAGAGACGACGCACTTAGGATTATGGATAAGTTTATAGACATTAAAGTTAAGGTTTGGCGTCAGCGCAACCGTCATGAGAAGGGTCACTTCGAGACCTATGAGGTGAAGCATGTCGATGAGAATGCTTCCTTCCTCGAGATGATCGATATGCTCAATGATCAGCTCATCCGCGAGGGTAAGGATCCGGTCGTCTATGACAATGACTGTCGCGAGGGTATCTGTGGTGCCTGCTCGATGTACGTGGATGGTCACCCGCACGGTCTGATCCCCGGAGCGACCACCTGTCAGCTCTATATGCGTAACTGGAAGAGTGGCGACACCATCACCGTAGAGCCATGGCGCTCTGCCGGCTTCCCGGTCATCCGTGACCTGATGGTGGACAGATCTTCATTCGACAAGATTCAGCAGGCCGGTGGCTTCATCTCGATGAATGCCGGCTCCGCCCCTGACGGAAATGCGATCCCCGTCTCGAGAGTCAATTCTGAGCTCGCTATCGATGCCGCCTCCTGCATTGGCTGTGGTGCTTGCGTAGCTGCTTGTAAGAACGGCTCTGCCATGCTCTTCGTCAGTGCCAAGGTGAGCCAATTTGCTCTCCTTCCTCAGGGAAAGGTAGAAGCGAAGAAGCGCGCACGCGCTATGGTGGCCAAGATGGACGAGTTGGGCTTCGGTAACTGTACCAATACCCGAGCCTGTGAGATGGAGTGCCCGAAGAGCATCTCGATCTCCAATATCGCACGTCTCAATCGCGAGTTTATCAAGGCTAAGTTTGGTCAGATAGACTGATAAGAGCGAGCGAATCGTTTTAATTCTAAGGAGAGGTTCCCAAATGCGGGAGCCTCTCCTTTTTTGTTGTACCCTTATGGCAGAATCAAGGGTATCAGAAACTCTAAAAGTGATGCCCTCAGATTAATATCGGTATTAGTCAAAACTATTACCGGTAATAGTCTTGACTAATACCGACTATAGTCTCAACTATTACCGGTAATAGAAATTAGGGATCCTTTTCTGCTGGTGATCAGTATTTTGTAGTACCTCTCCAGACGCATGCCATACCTGTGATGGCTGGTGGTTAGGACTTGCCTCAAGCATGCGCCCATTCGCATTGTTAGGCTCGCTAATTATGATTAGATTTGCATAGGGGAGTGGATATTTCTACGTCTTGAAGTAATCTACTGTAAACCAATAAACTTTCAACCTTTTTCATCATGAAAAGAGATCAACAGATTTTTGACCTGATCGACCAGGAGCGTCTGCGCCAGAAGCGCGGTGTGGAGCTGATTGCGTCAGAGAACTTCGTTAGCGAAGAGGTGCTCCGCGCTATGGGTAGCATCATGACCAACAAGTACGCTGAGGGCTATCCCGGCAAGCGCTACTATGGTGGCTGTCAGATCGTGGATCAGAGTGAGCAGCTGGCTATCGATCGCATCAAGAAGCTCTACGATGCTGAGTATGCCAACGTGCAGCCTCACTCCGGCGCTCAGGCCAATATGTCTGTCTTCCAGGCTTGCCTCAACGCCGGCGACACCTTCATGGGTCTCAACCTCGATCACGGCGGTCACCTGACCCACGGGTCGCTCGTCAACGCCTCCGGTATCCTCTACAACCCTGTTGCCTACGGAGTACGTAAGGAGGACGGTCGTGTCGACTACGACGATATGGAGCGCAAGGCCAAGGAGACCCACCCGAAGCTCATCGTCGGTGGTGCCTCTGCCTACTCTCGTGAGTGGGACTACAAGCGCATGCGCGAGATCGCAGATAGCGTAGGCGCTATCCTGATGATCGATATGGCTCACCCTGCCGGACTCATCGCTGCCGGTCTCCTCGCTAACCCGGTAAAGTACGCCCACATCGTCACCTCCACGACACACAAGACCCTGAGAGGTCCGCGTGGTGGTATCATCCTGATGGGTAAGGACTTCGAGAACCCCTGGGGCAAGGCTACCAAGAAGGGTCGCGTCAAGATGATGTCTGAGCTGATCAACTCCGCAGTCTTCCCCGGAGTACAGGGTGGACCTCTGGAGCACGTCATCGCCGCTAAGGCAGTAGCCTTCTATGAGGCTCTGCAGCCTTCCTTCAAGACCTACCAGACGCAGGTGCATGCCAATGCAGTAACCATAGCTAACACCTTCCTCGAGCTTGGCTATGATGTGGTATCCGGCGGTACCGATAACCACTTGGTGCTGCTTGATCTCCGCAAGAAGTTCCCCGAGCTGACCGGTAAGGAAGCCGAGGATGCACTGGTGAAGGCAGACATCACGGCTAATAAGAATATGGTTCCCTTCGATGACCGTACCCCTGCCAAGACGAGCGGTATCCGCATCGGAAGCCCTGCAGCCACGACCCGTGGACTGAAGGAGGGAGACTTCAAGACCGTCGTACACTGGATCGATGAGATCCTCAGTAATCCTACCAGCGAGGAGGTGATCAAGAAGGTTCGCTCACAGGTCAATGAGCTGATGGAGGACCGTCCCCTTAATGTCTGGGAGGATCGCGACTGATTTATTCATAACTTAAGCACATTAATATCGACTTAATGAAATTCATCAAGCATGCAGTCGTGGCTTTTGCCGGCATGCTTCTCTTTTCCGGTTGTGGTAATGGTGTGGAAAAGTCTCTCGACGAGGCTCCCTATAATCAGGGGATACACATCATACCTCAACCGGTAAAAGTGAATGTAGGCCAGGAGCAGGGTCGCTGGACACTGACCTCTTCGACTAAGATCATCGCAGACGAGAGTCTTGCCATTGTCACTGACTTCCTAAAGGACAAGATCGCGAACTCTACAGGATACAACCTGTCCGTGGAGTCCACAAGTAGCAACCCCGCCAAGGAGATCCGCTTCGTCATCGTGACTGACGAGGTGATCCCGCACGAGGAGGGTTACTCTCTTGACGTGACCTCTGATGGTGGTGTCCTGATCCAGGCCTCCACTCCGCGTGGGGCCTTCTGGGGTATGCAGTCTCTCCTTCAGCTTTTCCCGGCTGAGATAGAGAGCCCTTCTAAGGTCAATGCTAAGAGCTGGACCGTCCCCTTTGTCAGCATTGAGGACTACCCGCAATTCAGCTACCGTGGTCAGCACGTGGATCCGTGTCGTCACTTCCAGACGATAGATGACGTGAAGAAGACCATCGATGTCCTCTCTATGCTTAAGATCAATAAGCTGCACTTCCACCTCACGGAGGATCAGGGATGGCGCATTGAGATCAAAAAGTATCCCCGCCTCACGGAGGTGGGTGCTGTGCGTACGGAGGGAGATGGCACGACCTACG
This sequence comes from Porphyromonas bennonis DSM 23058 = JCM 16335, assembly GCF_000375645.1. Taxonomy (GTDB): domain Bacteria; phylum Bacteroidota; class Bacteroidia; order Bacteroidales; family Porphyromonadaceae; genus Porphyromonas_A; species Porphyromonas_A bennonis. Next base: position 135,298 of record NZ_AQWR01000001.1, read on the forward strand.
GGCCTTACTTCTACACACAGGAGGAGATCAAGGATCTTGTCGCTTATGCAGATGCTCGATTTGTGGAGATTATTCCTGAGATCGAGCTCCCGGGCCACGCTGTCTCTGCCCTCTCAGCCTATCCCTGGCTGGGGTGCAAGGGGGAGGACTTCCCCTACGAGGTGCGTAACATTTGGGGAATCTCCAATGAGGTGATCTGTGCAGGTAAGGACTCTTCGATCGAGTTTTACAAGGACGTACTGACGGAGGTGATGCCCCTTTTCCACACTGACTTCATCCACATTGGTGGCGATGAGGCACCCAAGACGGAGTGGAAGCGCTGCCCAAATTGCCAGAAGCGGATCCACGAGCAGGGACTCAAGGATGAGGATGAGCTGCAGAGCTGGTTTATCTCCCAGATCGGTACCTTCCTCAGCGAGCACGGTAAGCGGATGATCGGCTGGGATGAGATCCTCGAGGGAGGTATCCCGGAGAATGCTACGATCATGTCGTGGCGCGGCGAGCAGGGCGGTATCAATGCGGCCAAGGCCGGTCACGATGTAATCATGACCCCCTCATCTCATGGTTTTTACCTCGACTACTACCAGGGCGATCCCAATGTTGAGCCTGTGGCTCTCTGCTGCCGATCGACACTGTCTCAGGTATACGCCTACGTGCCCATCTCCGAGCATATCACTCCAGAGATGGCACCCCATATCCTCGGCGTGCAGGGCAATAACTGGTCGGAGTATATCCCCGATGGCAAGCACGCTCAGTATATGGCTCAGCCCCGTATGGCTGCGATTGCGGAGGTGGCGTGGTCTCCGGTAGAGCAGAAGGACTTTGACGGCTTTGTTGGCCGTCTCGAGAACTTCACCGCCCGTCTCGGACTCCATGACTACAATTACTTTATCCCACAGCCTGAGCAGCCCGACAATCGGAGCATCGACTGTGTGACCTTTACCGGTGAGAGCGTGACGATCCCCTTCGGGACCGTCTATCCGGTACACAAGATCATCTACACCACTGATGGCACTGATCCTGTGGAGGGTAGTGCTCAGGAGTACTCTGAGCCGCTGACCTTCTCCTCTGATACGGAGCTGAGGATCCGCTCTCTGACGCAGAGCGGTGCCATGAGCCCTGTGCGCATCATCACAATACGGCGTCAGGACTATGCTCCAGCTGTCGCTGCCACTGCTGATGGGTACGACTCCGGTCTCGACCTGACGACAGTCCGCAAGCAGTTCAAGTCATCTGACGACTTTGAGTCCTACTCGGGTGATGGCGCTGTTGTCCTCCACGGAGTCAAGCTCAGTGAGAGTGGAGAGAATGTCTACAAGGAGCAGATGGAGGAGCATCTGATGAGTAATGTCAACTGGAATGCTCAGGATTACTCCGGCTATGTAATGATCCCTGAGGATGGCGTCTACCGCATCCGCTGCAGCAGCAACCGACTCTGGCTCGATGGCCATATGATCATCGACAATACCGGTGTCTGCAAGCGCAATACCCACTCCGATGTGACCCTTGCGCTTGCTCAGGGGTTGCATAAGATCCGCTTCACTCAGGTGCTGGACTTTATCGGAAACTGGCCCAGCGGATTCTACGATCAGAGACCCTACATGGGTCGCTTCGACAAGGGTGAGCCACTGAAGGCTGTCCCGGACGAAGCTTATTTCTGTGACAAGAAGTAATCGATCTAACTTACCCATAAGGGGGTGCATCCACATTAGGGTGCACCCCCTTCTATTTATAACCGGATCCTCATGGGAGCTTCGATAACAGAAGTGAAGTCTGAATTTATAGTGATTGCTAACAAGTTACGGAGCAGATGAGAGGCAAAATAGTTAGGGGGAAAGGGTAAAAAGGTGTATCTTTGCGTACTCTTTGCGTAGAGGCTTGGAGCAGCGGGGTGGGATTAGCGTAGTAGTAATCCAAATATTTGCAGAATATTATGATAAAAGCAGACCTTGTCAACGAGGTTTCCAGGAAGACCGGTATCGAGCGCAAGCTCGTCATGGCTACGATCGAGTCGGCTATGGATGTGATCAAGGAGACCATGATCAACCAGGAGAATGTCTACTTGCGTGGCTTCGGCAGTTTTGTCGTTAAGGAGAGGGCAGCAAAGACAGCGCGTAACATCAGTAAGAATACGACCATCCAGCTTCCGGCTCGTAAGGTTCCCACCTTCAAGCCATCTAAGACCTTTGCTGAGAAGGTAGACAAGAATAAGTAATTCTATCTCTCTATAGTCGCCCGGAGTGACTTAGGAGAGTGTTCTATAAATTTAAAAGTAAGTATTATGCCAAACGGGAGAAAGAAGAAGAGACATAAAATGTCTACGCACAAGCGTAAGAAGAGACTGAGAAAGAACCGTCACAAGAAGAATAAGTGATCGCTCTACCCTGTACTTCTGACTTCAGTCTCATATAGAGATCTGACAGCAATGGGTGCAGTGTGCTCATTTTACGCCTTAATGGTTTTGAGAGTGAGTCTCTACGGGCAGCGGTTTGATAGTCGCATACTCATGTAGGCTCGCTCTTGTTTTTTATTAATAGGCTACCGGCCACACGGTCGTAGCCGAAAGATTAGATTTACTCGTGTGAAAAGTCAACTTGTCATCGATGTGCGACCGAAGGAGGTCCTCATCGCGGTCCTGGAGGATCGTAGACTAGTGGAGCTCCGGAGAGAGAAGCAAAACATCTCTTTCTCGGTGGGAGATATCTATCTCGGCACGGTGAAGAAAGTCATGCCCGGTCTCAATGCCGCCTTTGTCGACATTGGGCACCAGAGACAAGCGTTTCTCCACTACCGTGATCTGGGAAGTAGCTTCCTGACAGCCCAGAGCTTCCTCAGCGCACAGCGTAAGTATGGTAAGAGCTTTTCTCCCGAGCGAGTAAAACTGGAGAAGCCTATCCCCAAGACCGGAGACATCGCTGATCAGCTCAAGGCTGGCGATGAAGTGATGGTCCAGATCACCAAGGAGGCCATCTCCACCAAGGGTCCCAGACTCTCCGCAGAGCTCTCCTTTGCGGGGCGCTACTTAGTCCTTATCCCCTTTGCGGACAAGGTGTCTGTTTCCCAGAAGATAGGGAGCAAGGAGGAGCGGAACAGACTGAAGCAGCTGGTCCTCAGTATTAAGCCGAAGAACGTGACGGTGATCGTCAGGACCTCTGCGGAGGGCGTCAAGGTAGCTGAGCTGGACCATGAGCTTCGTAGTCTGATCAAGAAGTGGACTTCCACTGTCGACAGTCTCAATACCGCTGTCCCTCCCTCTAACTCCAGGAAGAAAGGACAGGGCAATGGCAGGAAGAACTCCTCTCCCTCCTCTGACGGCAAGCCCTGGCAAATGCTCCACGAGGAGACAAATCGTGTGATCAGTCTCCTCCGAGACACCTACGACTCCTCGCTGAAGGAGGTGTATGTCAATGATCAGAGCATGGTGCGGGAGGTCACAGACTACGTCGACCTCATCGATCCCGGTAAGGGTGATATAGTGAGGTTTTACGACGGTCGTAATCCCATCTTTGATCACTTCGACATCACTCGCCAGATCAAGCACCTCTTCGGTAAGATCGTTACCTACCGTCAGGGAGCCTACTTGTACATAGAGCAGACCGAGGCGATGCACGTCATCGATGTCAATAGTGGCAACCGCGCTCGAGGCTCCTCTCAGCAGGAAGACACCGCTGTGGATGTCAATCTCTCTGCCGCTGAGGAGATCGCTCGTCAGATGAGGCTGAGAGACTTGGGAGGCATCATCGTCATCGACTTCATCGATATGGCAGAGGCTGCCAATAGGCAGAAGCTCTACGACCACATGATCCAGTGCATGGTCAATGACCGTGCTAAGCATACGGTCCTGCCGCTCACGAAGTTTGGTCTCATGCAGATCACTCGTCAGAGGGTCCGTCAGGCGATGATCGTGGAGACGCAGGAGACCTGTCCCACCTGCTTAGGCACCGGTAAGGTACAGCCCACGCTCTTCTTTACCGACAAGCTTGAGCAGATGATCAAGCAACTGACTCAGGAGGAGGGCATCAGAACCTTCACGCTTCACGTCCATCCCTATGTCGCCGCTTTTATCCGCAATCGTCAGGGTAAGGGATTCTTGGGACTTATGGGTACCAAGTCACTCCTGTCCACCTGGAGGACTGCTTACGGTAAGGGTATCGAAGTGCTCCCCGACCAGTCCATAGGGATGATCGACTACGAGGTGACCGACTCAGAGGGTAACGACCTGTCTCACTTCCTCGACGAGGATGTGAAGGGTCTGGATCCTGAGGACGCTGAGGCAACAGAAGATTGATAGGGCAGTAAACTGTCCCCATTTTACTCGCTCTCGATAAGAGAAGCAACTTAATGAAACAACAAGCCGGAGTACCCCCTCAGGATCGAGGAGAGTACTTCGGCTTTTTTTGTCGTTTCGTTATCGTACGGTTGACTACGCTCTCACTCGCAAGCAATCCACCAAGACCACGTGAGGATACCGACAGACTAATACCGATATTAGTGCAAACTATAGTCGGTATTAGTATCGACTAATACCGGTAATAGTATACACTAATATCGGTAATAGAAGAGACGGGAATATTCCTCCTGGGAGTCAGCATACTGGGTAGCATCGCCTTCTTCCCTTCGACTTCGGCTGCTATAGACGTGTTCGCCACCGTGAGATAGACAGGGCTGACGCATTTGATCTTTACCGCTATGCAGAGGAGATCTGCGGCGGGAGATTCCTCTCCTAATGCACCCGCATGCCGATCCCGTAGGGGCGAAGCCCCGGAGGGATCATCGCTCCTTAGCCCGCGTGTCGAGGCACGAAGTGCCGAAGACCGCGGGAGAGGATGCCAAGAAAGATATACGACCCCGCCAGGGTGTCGCACTTATCAGGGAGTCATGCAACCAGTGCGACACCCTTTCGGGGTCGCTGAAGACTCTGCTCGGCGACCCACAAGGGGTCGAGGGGGTAGGGAAGGGTCTTTGTACATCGGTCACCGCTTCGCGGATGACCGATGCCTATGGAGCGAGCACCCTTCGGGTGCCTCACGGATAAGCCCTCTTACCCCAATGCTCAAATGCGTCACCCCTGGTGAGATAGAGTATAGAAGGAGATAATTAAGGAGAAAAATCGTAAATTTGGACACTTCGGTCCGGGGGAGTGTGGCGCTGAGTGCTCAGTGAGCTCGCGTGAGAGGACCAAGGA
>NZ_AQWR01000002.1 GCF_000375645.1 Porphyromonas bennonis DSM 23058 = JCM 16335
CCGCAGGGAGAGCAATGCCAAGGCGGAGGCTCTCAACCAAAACCTCCAGCGCTTCATCAGCGTCAACTATGGAGCCAGAAACACCGACTTCTTTCTCTACCGCCTCGCCCTCCATTTCTCCTAACGCCCCACATCAACAAACCCTATTTCCCTGACCTCCCCATCCCAGCACATCAAAATGCGAATTAGCCGATCATCGTGCTGAACCCACCGGTGAGAGCCGCAATGCTCCGACTATGACGACAGAGGCTCACAAAGAGGTGGCTTTCAGTACAAAACGAGCCTATTTGGCATTAGTCGTGCCGGTCATGAGTAAAGCGTCAATCTATTACCGGTAATAGTGAAGACTAATACCGGTATTAGACTCAACTATTACCGGTAAAAGAGTTAACTCATCAGGGAGAGGGATTTTCTCCTGTCACTTCTCAGTGAGTGCATTCCCGGAAAAAGTGTGCATTGCAGATATTTAGTGTAAATTTGAGGAAACGTTGTCCACACAACGAATATTGTACACCCATATATCGTTTACCCAGTACAGCTATAGATGAATATCAGAAGAACTCTACCCGCCCTACTTATGACCCTCATGTCTCTCAGTGCGACGGCGCAGACTTTCTTGGAGAGCATAGAGGCTCCCCGCGAGGCACTTCGTCTGACCGACGGCTGGCGCTTCACGAGAGAGGACAACTCCGACTTCGTCCGACCGGACTTCGACGACCGGAGCTGGCAGAGCGTCACAGTGCCGCACGACTGGGCGATCTACGGACCTTTCTCACCCGAGAACGACCGCCAAAACGTCGCCATCACGCAGGACGGGCAGACGGAGGCACTCGAGCATGCCGGGCGCACGGGAGGGCTGCCCTTCGTCGGCGTGGGCTGGTACCGCTATCACTTTGATCTCCATCAGGATCCCTCTACCCTCGGCGACATCACTCTATACATCGATGGGGCGATGAGCCACTCGGAGGTGTACGTCAATGGTCATCGCGCCGGAGGCTGGCCTTACGGATACAACTCATACTACCTCGACATCACGCCCTATCTGGATGCCTTCAAGACCAGACAGGTGATCGCCATCCGGCTCGACAACCCGACCGACTTCTCTCGCTGGTACCCGGGGGCGGGGCTCTACCGCAATGTATACTTAATGGTGTCGCCCTCTAAGACCCGGATCGACGACTGGGGAACCTTTGTCACCACTCCCTTTGTCTGCGATGAGTACGCACAGGTCAAGGTCCGCACCGAGCTGAAAGGCGTCCCCACCGATAGCGACGCGCTGACGCTTCGCACCACCATTCTCTACAAGGGAGAGGCGATCGACAGCCGAGAGATCAGCGGAGCTGAGATCTTCGACAACGCTCTCGAGCAAAACCTCCGCATCCCGCAGCCCCACCTCTGGGACATCAAGCAGCCCAACCTCTACACCGCCAAGAGCGAACTGCTCTACAACGGCCGCGTGATCGATGCCTACCGTACCACCTTCGGAGTGCGGACGATAGAGATCCGCCCCGATGAGGGCTTTTTCCTCAATGGCAAGCCGGTGACCTTCAAGGGGGTCTGTCTCCACCACGACCTCGGTCCACTCGGTGCGGCGGTGAATAAGGTAGCCATCCGCAGACAGATCAAGCAGATGCAGGATATGGGCGTCAATGCCATCCGCACCTCACACAATATGCCCACTCCTGAGCTGATCCAGCTGGCAGACGAGATGGGGATGCTGATTATGGCGGAGAGCTTCGACGAGTGGCGGATCCCGAAGGTGAAGAATGGGTACAGTACCCTCTTCGGCGACTGGGCAGAGCGCGACCTCGTCAGTCTCATCCGTCACTACAGAAATGCCCCCTCCATCATCATGTGGTGCATCGGCAACGAGGTCTACGAGCAGGGCGCTGAGGGGGGCAATAAGGTCGCCCACTTCCTCCAGGAGATTGCTCATCGCGAGGATCCCACCCGCCCCGTCACTCAGGGGATGGACAACCCCAAGCCCGCTACGGCAAATAACTTTGCAGCTATCATGGATGTCGCCGGCTTCAATTACCGCCCCTGGCACTACCCCGAGGCGTATGCCAAGCTGCCGCAGCGACTGATCCTGGGTACCGAGACCGCTTCTACACTCTCGTCGAGAGGGATCTATAAGTTCCCTGTCGAGCGTAAGTCGATGGCAATTTACCCTGATCATCAGGCGAGCAGCTACGATGTGGAGCACTGCGCTTGGAGCGAGCTGCCGGAGGACAACTTCATCCGGCACGATGACTTCCACTATAATATTGGGGAATTCATCTGGACCGGTATTGACTACATCGGAGAGCCGACCCCGTACTACACCAATTGGCCCTCCCACACGTCGCTCTTCGGTGCGGTGGACCTCGCCGGCATCCCTAAGGATCGCTTCTACCTCTACCGCTCGCACTGGAATGCGGACAACCCCACTCTGCACATTCTGCCCCACTGGGACTGGCCTGATCGCGTGGGCGAGGTGACCCCGATCTTCGTCTACACCAGCTACCCTACGGCCGAACTCTTTATCAATGGCAAGAGCCAGGGGCGTCGGACGAAGGACACATCAATTACGGTCGATAATAGCTCTGACAAGGATCTCTCGCGCCTGCCTCGCTACCGCCTCATGTGGATGGATACGAAGTATGAGCCGGGCGAGGTGCGGGTCGTGGCGTACGACAAGGATGGCGTAGCTCAGGAGGAGAAGAGACTCTGCACCTCCGGCACGCCCTACACGCTGCAGCTCACCCTCGAGGAGCCGACGGAGACCGTACCGGCGCAGGACAGGGAGCATCTCGTCTACGTCCGTGTGTCTGTCGTGGACAAGCAGGGTAACCTCTGCGCCACTGCCACCCCGGACGTGACCTTTGAGGTTACCGGTGCAGGGCGTTACGTCGCCAGTGCCAATGGCGATGCCGCCTGCATTGTCCCCTTCCAGAGCAAGACGATGCCCGCCTTCAGCGGTCAGCTGACCACTATCGTCGCACCGTCAGGCACGCCCGGCACGATCACTCTTACCGCTTCAGCTCCGGGGCTTCACACCGCCACCCTTGCGATTCCGACCAAGTAAGACCCACCCCTTTGTCGGATATTTCTAAAGCACACAAATGGAACAGGATAACAACTCATCACCCGATGAATCGCTCTTGGAGCAGGGTAAGACTCGTGCAGACTTCTGCTTGGAGGAGATCATCCGGAGTCGCTCCTCGAGTCCGCGGACTAAGGAGCGGACGGAGCGATCCGCAGGGACTGCCGTCCGCTCGACAGGCAAGAGAGGCAGAGCGTTTCTTGCCCGCCTCTGGAGCCGACTGAGAGCCTTTTTCCGTCCCTTATCCAGGCCGGTCGTTACCCACTACTACCTTCCCCTAGTAGCGATGACACTCTTAGCAACACTGCTCATCAGCCTCACACCACCGACAGAGCCGCCGGCACCCGCTCCGGAGACCGGGTCCTACAGCATCGTCCCGGGAGAGCGTCCTTACCGCTACATCGGGAGCTTCAGGAGGGACTTCGATGACCTCAATCCCATACAACTAGAAGCGGCACAGAGCCTCGGCATCACGCCGGCCGAGTGCCGCGATGACCTCCTCCGGATCGACCGTCTCGTCCCACTCAAGGAGACACCGGGGCTTAAGCTGGACGACCTGACCCACTCCGTGCCGCTGCTGGTGCCTGAAGCTGCGCGTCTGGCACAGGAGATCGGTGCCGCCTTTCGGTACCAGCTGGAGGAGGATGGGCAGCCGCTCTACCGACTGATCGTCACCAGCGTCACCAGGACAGCCGAGGATATGGACAAGCTGAGACAGCGTAATGGTAACGCATCGCTCAATAGCACCCACTGCTACGGCACCACACTCGACATCTCCTGGCAGCGGTACGACAAGATCGACCCGGAGGACCCAAGGACGATAGAGCCGGAGGAGCTGAAGCACCTGCTGGCTAGGGTGCTGAGGGCATTCCACGAGGATGGACGCTGCTACATCAAGCACGAGCGCAAGCAGGCCTGCTTCCACATCACAGTCAGGGAGAAATAGATCTGACACCATTTGTGTACCTTTGACCCCATTCAAGGATAACAATTCATACAATATCAATTGCATTATGATTTCACTTAAGAAAACTCTCGCTACCGCTCTGGTAGCTCTGGGGCTCTGCGTCGCCGGTCAGACAGAGGCCAAGGCTCAGAATGTCTTTGAGACCGGGACCAACATCGCCAGCGTAGGACTGGGTGCCAGCCTCCATACCAATGCCGCCGGCAAGCAGACAGGATCCATGACGATCAACCTCGCTGCCGACCACTGCCTCAATGGTCACATCTGGGACGACAACAGCGCCTTTACCCTCGGCGGTCAGGCGGTAGTCAATATGTACAGCGGTGGGACCGACTACTTCCTCGGTCCACGTGCCGCACTGCACTACCACTTCATCCCCGCCCTGGACACCTACTACTTCATCGCCCTCGGCTTCAGAGGCGACCACAGCAATGAGAGCAAGGAGTCGTCCTTCGGCTTCGGCTACAACACCGGTATCGGACTGCGCTATATGGTGGCTCCCAGCTGGGGTCTCTTCGTAGAGGCAGGATACGGTATGAGTGTCCTCAACGTCGGTGCCTCTTTCTCATTCTGACAAGGGGATCAATCGTATAATCTATAGTAAAAGGTCAGGAGCATGTCCCACCGGGCTTTGCTCTTGACCTTTTGTCAAATGGTATTCTTCGCCAATCTCTCGTTACCTTTGCGGCAACAGACAAAATGATAGCCATGGAAGTAATCAATAGTCAGAAGCGACTGAGAGAAGCTCTCAGCCAAGTACGGGAGGAGCAAAAGGGAGAGACGATCGGTCTCGTCCCGACAATGGGCGGACTGCACGAGGGACACTTCAGCCTCATACGCCGCTGCGTCAGGGAGTGCGGCTGCACGGTGGTGAGTGTCTTCCTCAATCCGACCCAATTCAATAACCCCACCGATCTCGCCACCTATCCTCACGATATGGAGGAGGATCTGAGGGCTCTGGAGGCGCTCGGGGTAGACTTCGCCTTTACCCCCACCCCCGAGGAAATGTACGCAAAGGGTGAGGAAGCGCCCGACGTGCCCCTCGGACAGGTGGCGGAAGTGATGGAGGGAGCCTATCGTCCCGGGCACTTCCGGGGAGTGGTCTGGATCGTCGGCAAGCTCTTCAGGCTCGTGCAGCCGGATAAGGCTTACTTTGGTCTAAAGGACTTCCAGCAGATAGCGGTGATCAAGCGGATGATTGAGCTCTCGGACGACATGGATCCGGAGATCATCTCGTGCGAAACGGTGCGCGAGCCGGACGGACTTGCCATGAGCAGCCGAAACAACCGCCTCTCGCCCGAGGAGCGACAGGCAGCACCGATGATCTACCGAGCACTGACCGAGGGCGTGAGGGCGCAGAAGGAGGGAAGCTCCGTCAGCGAAGTGCACGACCTAGTGATCCGGGAGATCGAGGCATCGCCACTGCTCCGGGTAGAGTACTTCAGCATCGTCGACCGAGACACGCTGGGAGAGATCAGCGAGTGGAGCGAGACGGAGCATGCCGTCGGTGCCATCACGGTCTATGACGGGGAGGTTCGCTTGATCGACCATATCGACTTCTTCTGACCGGCCTCCTGTGAGACGACACATCCTACTGATCCTGCTCAGCCTCATTGCCCTGCAAGGCGCACAGGCTGAGGAGCCTGACACCCTTGCCCACCGATCCAAGTACGAGATGCGCGCCGTCTGGCTCTCTACGATCTGGGGGCTGGACTGGCCCCGCTCATCCTCTGAGGTGGCACAGAAGAGGGAGCTGGATGAGCAGCTGGATCTGCTGCGAGCGAATGGGATCAATACCATTTTCCTCCAAGTCCGAGGTCGGGGAGATGTAATCTACCCCTCGGCGATCGAACCGATGCACCCGCGCTTCTACGGCAAGCGTTACGACCCTCTTGCCTATGCGGTGGAGGCGTGCCACAAGAGGGGGATGACGGTCCACGCCTGGATCACCACACTGCCGCTGGAGGATCGGAGCTATAGGCGAAGGCTCAGGGGAGTCACTCCCTTCTATGACAAGTACAAAGGGCACACCAAACGGCATAGGGGAAAGGACTTTATGGACCCGGCAGACAGCCTCACAGGCATCCACCTTGCCTCACTCGCCCGGGAAATAGCTGAGAAATACCCCGTGGAGGGGATCCAGCTCGACTACATCCGCTACCCCGACTTCCCCGCACGCTTCCCCGATGATCGGGACTACCGAGATGCTCACACACTACTCCCTAAAGCGGAGTGGCGGCGAAGCAACATCACCGCCATCGTCCGGCGGATCCACGAGACACTCACGGAGACCGACAGCACCGTGCTGCTCAGTGCAGCGACGATAGGTGCGTACGACCAGATCTCAGGTACGCCCCACATCGGCTGGACTGCGAGGGGTGACGTCTATCAGGACCCTGTGGCATGGGAGCGGGCGGGAGCCATTGACTTCATCGCCACCATGACCTACAGTAGGGGAGCCACCTTCGGTCCGATCATAAGGGACTGGAGGGACAAGCTCAGCATCCCGATCGTCATCGGTCTCGGCGCCTTCCGCACACTCCGGGAGGAGGGAGGCTGGCCGGCGCAGCAAGTGATCGACCAGGTTGCCGAGGTGCAGAGCGACAGTCTCCTCGCCGGAGTGGCACTCTTCCGAGCCCGTCAGATCACAGAGCGCTCCCACGGGCTGAGAGAAAAGCTGGCGGAACAGTGCTTCCGACGGCCGGTACTGCCCCACGCTCCGATAGTCAGTGCCGACAGCACCTTACTCTACCCACGAGACCTCACGATGACCACCGAGGAGGACAGCGCCAAGCTCACCTGGTGCGGTGCCAGTACCGACCGCCCCTGTCTTTATGCGATCTACCTCTCGACCGACTCCATACCCGACACCACGACAGGGCGGGACCTCATCGCCGTGACGACCGAGCAATCGGCTACAATCCGACTCCCCGAGAGCAAGGACGGCGAGCGCTTTGTCACCCTCGAGATCAGCTGCTACGACCTCCACACGGGACTTGAAGCCTTTATCCCCGGAGGTGCAGCGATCTACCAGAGACCGGAGCCCAAGGAGGAAGAGAAGAAGAACACAGACACCTCAGACTAATACGGGTATTAGTGATTACTATAGTCGGTATTAGTGTTCACTATTACCGCTAATAGTTGAGACTAATATCGGTATTAGATTTGGACGAGCGCTATATGCTGGCTTCCAGCCCACTGCACAGGTGCCGCAGAATTCCCTATTTCGAGGCTGTGACTCCGGTGGTTACGGTAGACTCAGATGTGATTATCCGACTTTTTCTGTCCCATGAAACAAAAGAGTAACAAGATTGTGGTATATTTGGCTTACAGGAAAGAATAATAGACTCAATCACCAATACCAAACCAATCAGATGAAAAAGACTTACAAGGCAATGCTATGCTCTATCGCCCTGATGACGGCGGCCCTCACCGGCTGTCAGCAGGAGAGAGGGCTGGCACCTGATCAGACAGTACAGGACGGGGCCGAGGTGGCACAGTTCTCCTCCGGCTCCATCACACGAGTGGAGAACGGAACCAGCTGGGAGGGAACCGAGATGATCGGTATCTCAAATGTCACCAAGGCTCAGGCCGCCACCACTAACGTAGCATACAAGGCTACGTCAGCCGGTAGTGCCACCAACTTTGCAGACCAGGGGACGAAGCTTCTTCTCCCGGGCGACAATTCTGAGGTAAAGTTTGCCGCCTATTACCCTTACGTGAGCTCAATCTCTGAGAACACGGCTTCCTACATCATCAGCAAGGGAAGTGACCAGCCGGTACTCTTTGCAACGCAGAGTGGCACAGCAGCCAATCCCAAGCTCCCCTTTACCTTCAAGCACAAGCTGGCTCAGGTGAAGATCATCCTCTCCGCTCAGGAGGGTCTCAGCCTCGATGACCTCTCTACCGTGCTCTTCAAGGGCGGTGTAACCGACGTGAAGATGAATGTCCTCACCGGAGAGCTCTCCACCGGCACCACAAAGGGCGATATCACCCTGACGAAGGAGGCAGAGGGCACCTACAGCTCCTACATCGTGCCTCAGGCAGTGGACAATACTTTTGCCTTTGTGATGACACTGGGCGGGAAGAGCTACACCCTCAGCATGGACAAGGTGAATGCGGCTCCGACCAAGCTGGATAGCGGCTTCTCCTACACCTTTAAAGCCAAGCTGACCAAGGACGGCAAGGTGGTCAATCCTGACGGCAGCACCATCGGCGACATCGATGACGGCGGCACAGGAGATGGTGGCGACGTCACCCCCGACGATCCGTCAGCGAAGGCGCTGCCCTTTGTGAATGACTTTAAGGCTGCCACTTCCCTTGATCCCTTCTTTGCTTTCAGCGAGACTGGCGATGAGGCGTGGAGGATCAGCAACGACGGACAGTACAAGAATGGCGCCTCCATGAGTGGTTACAAGGGCGGAGCGAAGGCAAATGTCGACTGGCTCATCACCCCTGCTATGGACTTCACCGGTGCGACTGCCCCCAAGCTCTTCCTTAATCACACCATCGGTCATGCCGGTAACGTGGAGGAGGAGCAGCAGGTACTGATCTCCAAGGACTATGTCTCCGGTGATCCCACCAAGGCGACCTGGACCAAGCTAACGATCACCTACCCCGGGAAGCCTGCGGAGGGGAAGAACTTCAGCACCATCGACTCTGAGACGGACCTCTCCGCGTACGCCGGCGAGAAGAACATCCACATCGCTCTCAAGTACACCAGCACCGATGAGGCTTCTGCTCAGTGGCAGATCGGGAAGTTTGAAGTGAAGGAAACGGGCAGTACTGAGCCCGGCACCGAGGAGCCTGGCACAGAGGAGCCTGGCACAGAGGAGCCTGGCACAGAGCCGGAGCAGCCTACCACCAGCAACCTGCTCTTCCCCGGAGCCGACTTCGAGGACTTCGCTGCCTTTACCAGCAAGCTCAACAAATTCGGTCTGAAGAACTACGCCACTCAGGCAGACGATCCCGACCAGGGCAAGGTGCTCCAGATCAAGGGGACTCCACAGAAGAATGATTATGTCTTTACGGTGGAGAACGTGGAGGTCAAGGCAACCAATCCCCTTAAGATCACCTTTAAGCTGAAAGGTGAGTGCGCAGGCAAGAGTATCTCAATCAACGTTTATGACAAGAGTGGTAACTATGTCAAGTACAACCTGGGAGATATAACTACCGATGCGAAGATCAGTGTAGCCGAGTCTAATCAGTACAATGGCTCCATCAATACTAACGGCAAGTGGATTACGATCACGCTTGATCTGACCGGAGTCGAAGTCAATACCTCAGGCAGTGGTAACCTCTTTGCCCTCAAGGTAGGCAAGGAGGCAGCTTGGGACGTTATGCTCGATGACTTCAAGATCGAGTAAGTAGACTTTACACCATACGACAAAGCGGTCGACAGCCTATTGTGGTTGTCGACCGCTTTTGCTTTTCCTCCTTTTCTCCTACTCTTCCCCTCGCAATCGCTCTAAGTCGAGGAGCTGTCCCTCGTGAGCGAGGAGGGAGCGGGGGAAGACCTCCTTGGCTTCCGCTAAGAGGATTGCCTCCTCCGTCTCAGGCGTGTATCGGGAGGAGAAGTGACCGAGGAGGAGATGCCCCGCTCCGGCAAGTCTTGCCACCTCGGCTGCCTGACGGGGGGTGGAGTGACCGCGCTGCTTGGCGAGTTCGCTCCACTCCTCTCCGAGGGTCGCCTCATGGTAGAGCAGGTCGACCCCGCGGACATAGTCCGCCGTCGCTTCCCGGTAGATCGTGTCGGAGCAGTAGGCATAGCTGAGCGGGCGTCGACTCGGTGTGGTGACAGAGGCGGCCGGGACGACTGTGCCGTCCTCCCGGACGTAGTCGCGCCCCTGCTTGAGGCTGCCGAAGTAGGCTATGGGGACCCCTGCACGATCAGCTGCCTCCCGATCCAGATGCGGCAGGAGTGGCACCTCGTCAAATCGGTAGCCGATACAGGGGACGCGGTGCTTGAGCGGAAAGCAGGAGACAGTCACCGACCGATCCTCGTAGATCACCGTCCGCCCGGTGGGCGCACACTCGTGCACCTCGATCTCTGCATACCGCTCCTCCCCCTTCTCTCCGGTGAAGTAGCGAACCACCCGATCGACAAAGTCTGCCGTACCCACCGGACCGTAGATATGGATCGGATGATCAAAGCTCATCAGCGACATCGTGCTGATCAGCCCCGGTAACCCGAGGCAATGATCGCCATGAAGGTGGGTGATAAAGATGCGGTGTAGGCTCGCTATCGGCACGCCATACCGCATCATCTGGAGCTGAGTCCCCTCGGCACAGTCGATGAGGAAGGCCTTATTGCCTCTCAGTCGCACCACTTGTGCGGAGGGGTTGTGACCGAGGGAGGGCTTGGCCGCACCGCAGCCCAGCACCTGGACATACATGCCGACTCCGATCTCCGGTCTACTCATTATCGTTGGGGGCAATGCCGTAAGTCTCTCCCACTCGATCCCTCAGTGCGGTGAGTCGCTCACGGACCTTCATCAGCCTCTCCCTAACCTCCAGATCGACATCCAGGTCAGGGTGATCCAGCTGCTCCGCAGCAGCCTGCAGGGTCATCCCCCTCACCTCGACCAAGTAGTAGATCCGCTCGATCAGCTTCAGGTCATCGATGGAGTAGCGACGAGAGCCGCTCGGCATCCGTCGTGGAGAGAGGGAGGTCCCTTTCTCCCAATACCGCAGGACATGCTCCTCGACTCCGAAGAATGCAGCCGTCTCCTTTATCGTGTATAGCCTGCGCGGCAGGCTCTCTATGTTTTTCCTCTGTCCGGTCCTCTCTTTTCTCATAGTCTCTTACTTCAGGGGGAGAAGGTCTAAGCGGTGGGTGTAGGTGAGGTAGCCGGTGCCGGTGGGGTCAGCGTAGACAAAGAGGACACCGAGCAGGGGCTGTCCCTCGAGGATCTCCTTCGCTCGCTCCAGTCCAACTGCCATAAAGGCGGTCGCCCAGGCGTCTGCCTCCATAGTAGTGGGGGCAACGACCGTAGCCTCGAGGATGTCACTATGAGCAGGACGTCCGGTGACGGCGTTGACGGTGTGGGCGACCTTCTTCCCCTCGATGAGCTTGTAGTTGCGATAGTCTCCGCTGGTGGCGACCCCCATTTTCTCACACATCTCGATCTTACCGAGGAGCTCATTGACGGTGGAGGTATTGTCCTCGATCGGCTTATTGATCCCGAGGCTCCAGCACTCGCCCCGAGGGTTGCGCCCATGGCAGGTCACCTCACCACCGATCTCCACCATATAGTCCTCCACCCCGTAGTGCTCCAGCGTACGAGCAACGAGATCGACGACATACCCTTTGGAGAGCGACGCAAGCCCCATGGAGAGCCGAGGGTCATCCTTGGTGATCCGATGAGCAAGGGTGTCGATGCGAATGTGTCTGTACCCGACAAACCGGAGCACCGAGTCGACCTGCTCGTCTGTCGCCAGCCGGGTCACTCCCTTCTTGGTTCCGAAGCCCCAGATATCGAAGAGCGGACCACCGGTGACATCATAGACGCCATCCGTTGCCTCGCTCACGATCATCGCCTGCCGCAGCACCTCCTCCAGCATGGGATCGGTCCGGTCGCTGGTATTGGCATTGATCCGGGAGACGACGGAGGTGGGATCAAAGTTATTGAGTACCGCATTGAAGGCATCCATCGTCGAGTCTATCTGCTCAGCCAGGGGCTCTTCGGCACGATAGGTCACGGTGTAGTAGGTGGTAAAGCGCTCTCCTGTCTCACGGTAAAACGTCCCCTCCCCACGATTACAACCGGTGAGAAGAAGGAAGAGAAAGAGGGAGAGAGTCAACAGATCAGATCTCATCACGTAGGGCATAGTTATTTCGTCCGGGACTCTGCCGGGCTATGAGCTCCCCGAGGAAGCCGGTGAGGAAGAGCAAGACTCCCAGCACGATAGCCAGGAGACAGAGGTAAAAAGCAGGCAGATCGGTTACCAGTCGGGCAGGGATACCATGATAGAGAGAGTAAAGCTTCGATCCGAGGACGCAGAGGAGGGCGATCAGTCCGAAGAAAAACATGACGCTGCCCCAGAGACCGAAGAAGTGCATCGGCTTGCGACCAAAGGTGCCCATAAACCAGAGGACCAGGAGATCGAGGTAGCCGTTGACAAATCGGTCCATGCCAAACTTTGTCTTCCCATACTTGCGAGGCTGGTGATGGACCACCAGCTCACCGATCTTGCCGTAGCCCGCCATCTTCGCCATGTAGGGGAGGTAGCGGTGCATGTCGTTATAGACCTCGATGTGCTTCACCACCTCATTCTTGTAGCTCTTAAGACCACAATTGAAGTCATGCAGCGGGATGCCGGAGAAGAAGCGCACCGTGGCATTGAAGAGCTTCGTGGGACCGGTCTTGGAGAGCGGGTCATACCGCTTCTTCTTCCACCCACTCACCACGTCGTAGTCCTCCTCACGGATCATCCGATAGAGCTCGGGGATCTCATCAGGAGAGTCCTGCAGGTCGGCATCCATCGTGATGACGACGGCGCCGGCAGCGCGCTCAAATCCCGTCTGCAGCCCGGGCGACTTCCCGTAGTTGCGAGCAAAGCGGACCGCACGGACATGGGGATCCTCCGCATGCAGCCGCTCGATGATCTCCCAGGAGCGATCGGTACTTCCATCGTCGATAAAGATGATCTCATACGTGACCCCCATCTCGGTGACGACACGGGTGATCCACTCGTGCAGCTCGGGGAGGGACTCCTGCTCATTGTAGAGCGGGATGACGATCGACAAGTCTATGGGGTAATTCTTCTCTTGAGACATATAGGTATAATAGAGGGACAAAGGTACCGATAATCAGCCTCTGCGGAGGAAGATCGAGGCGATGAAGATATAGAGCGTCCCGAGGGTAAAGGAGAGTGAGATCACCCCTCTCGTCATCAGTGCGGGCGTGATTCCCCGATAGGACTCCAGCAACACCTCCCGGTCCGCCTCGCTGCCCAGCATCTGACCCGCGAGCTCGATACTCTGCTCCATATAGCTGACAAACGTAGGATCTCGGAAGAGGTAGGTGAAGACCAGTAGGTAAGCCAGCGTCGCCACGATCAGGGCAAAGAGGTAGATCACTCCCATCACAGTGACACAGCGGGAGTAGGACAGCTGCTCTCCAAATACGATCAGTCGGTACTTCCGCAGCTCCTGAGTCAGCAGAACCGGGATCAGGATCAGCCCACCCGTAAGGAAGAGTGTGGAGAAAAGGGGTTGCTTGTAGAAGAGCATCCCGACAGCCTGAGCCACGAAGCCCATGCCGACGAGTAGCCCGCTCCACATCATTGCCTGCAGGAAGCTTCGGGCGAGACGCTTTTTCTGTGTGTCCTTATTATCCGGATCCATATGGTATCATCGACGTAGTGAGAGACAAAGGTACCAATTAATGTAGCAGGACAGCACCGCCATATACAAGTCTCCCAGGGTGGAGCAGCGGAAAAACAAAAAAAAGAAGAAGTAACAAACCCCTCAAAGGCTCATTACTTCTTCTGCGGTGCGAACGGGACTCGAACCCGTGACCTCCTGCGTGACAGGCAGGCATTCTAACCAGCTGAACTACCGCACCTAACTTCCAGAACTTCTACAGGTCTCTCCGACCCTGTTTCTTTCGGTTTTGCTCTGCAAAGGTAAGAATTTTATTGGATACCGCAAGGGGGCAACCCCTTCACTCTTGACTAAAAGGTGAGATGAGTCATGATCGGGAAGTGATCCGACGGCAGTCGACCGTGATCTTGATCGGTGATAGTCCGATAGTTATCCACCCTGATATTAGGTGACACCCAGATATAGTCGATCGGTTCATCAGCGAAGTTAGTCAGATCAAAATCATGAAATGTGCCGGAGGGGCCATAGGGCTTCGTCTGACTTATGGTCCTGGAGTCACGCAGCAGTGCCGCCTCCCGTAGGATCCGTATCGGCTCCTCATCGGGACCGGCATTGAAGTCCCCTGTGAGGATCACCGTCTCTCCCCGATCGAGCAGCGGACGGATCCGGCTCAGTATAAGGTGCGAGGACTGCCGTCTCGCCTCCTGACCGACGTGATCGTAGTGGACGTTGAAGAAGTACAGTGTCTTGCCACTCACGCGATCGCGGAAGTGTCCCCAGCTACAGATCCGCAGACACTCCGATGCATCCCAGCCGTGGGACGGCACCTCTGGCGTCTCCGAGAGCCAGAAGTTTCCTTGATCCAGCAGATCGAAGCGGTCGCTCCGGTAGAAGATAGCGGAGTGCTCGCCGGCCTCCTTCCCATCATCACGCCCCACCCCGATGTAGTCATAGCCCTCGAGAGCATCGATATCCCTCAGTTGCTCTAAGTAGCCCTCCTGGGTGCCGAGGAAGTCAAAGTCATAGTAGGCGATCAGGTCTGTAACCATCTGACGGCGATTGGCCCAGATATTTTCACCATCGTGGTCATTGATATACCTAAGATTGAAGCTTCCCACGGTAAGGGATTGTGCAGTCTGCTGCGCCTGAGTCACCCCCCCGAGGAGTAGCGTGGTGATCACGAGGAGCGCCGGAAATAGTCGTCTCATATTGAAATAGTCTTGTTCTTCCACAAAGATAGCCATTATTCCCGACGAGCAGTACGAAAAGAGCCACTCCAGACCTGGCTCCATCACAGCTCAGATATCCCCTTTCACTTTTACCGGTAATAGTGAAAACTAATACCGGTAACGGTCGTCACTAATACCGGTATTAGATTTATCTCACATAGGCAGTACTTCCTAACGGTCTTTACGCCAAGTGTAATCCGGTGTAATGGTGCCCGGAAACAGATCTGTATCAGTGATGACACGCTTATGAGACAGCGACGTGGTAGGTTTGTGGAAAGTAACACGGAAGCAATCATCTATCTTATGAAACAGCACATCCCTGGACACTATCATAAAGGTCACACTCTGAGGCTAATGAGCAACAGAGTCTATCTGCTACTGCTACTCCTACTCTTCCCCATAACACTGACGGCGGAGGAGTCAGGTCCCTTCAGAGTGGCATTTCTGACGGACATTCACCTCGATATACAGGGGACGCCTCGCAAGTGCGCCGGCTTCAGGCGAGCACTGGAGGTGGCAAAGGGTCAGGACGTCGACCTCATGATCCTGGGAGGAGATCTAGCCGATCTGGATCGGCGTCTCCCGGAGGACTACGAGAGAGCCGGGCTGGCACTCGACAGGATACGCAGCATGTGCGAGGAAACCGGCATCCCCACCTACTACACCATAGGCAATCATGATCGTTACTTCTATCGCGAGGACGGCAAGCGGGAGCCGACAGGGGTGGAGCTCTTCGAGAAGCACCTCGGTCGCTCGACCTACTCCTTTGACCACAAGGGGGTGCACTTCATGGTGATCAATTCGGTCATCCCTATTAAGGAGGGCGATTACTCGATCTCGCAGAAGCAGATGAGGTGGATCAGAGAGGATCTGAAGGGAATGCCCGAGGGATGCCCTCTGATCGTCGTGACTCACGTGCCGATCCAGTCACTCTACTATGCTGCCACCGAGGGGAAGGTGAGCGACAAGGACCTGATAAGTAACTTCAAGCCTCTCTGGGATCTGCTCACAGAGTATCATACAGTGGCGGTGCTGCAGGGACACAATCACGTCCATGAGGAGCTATTTAGTCACGGCACCTGGCTCCTGATGGGAGGAGCGGTAAGTGGTGCCTGGTGGCAGGGACCACTGGACGGTACAGAGGAGGGCTTCCTCTTGCTGACACTGGATCCGGAGCAGGACCGATACAGCTGGGAGTACATCGACGACGGCTGGGAGCAGTGACTTGTCTTAGACAAGAGTAAAATGGGTACATTTGCTCTCGGACTACTCCTTGGCCACGCCATAAGTCGGGAGTAGGCTTTACCCCTGAGACTACCCATTTGTGAAAGCTAAGAGAAGAGAGAAAAAGAGAGTGATCGCCCCCGGCGTCACCATCGAGAAGATGGCGGCTGAGGGGAAGTGCATCGGACACTTAGAGGACGGACGTGTGGTCTTTGTGCCATACAGCGCACCGGGAGATGTGGCCGACCTGCTCATCACGAGGAGCAAGCACTCCCATGCAGAGGGGCTGATCGACCGCTTGATCACCCCGTCAGACCGGCGGCGAGAGCCGATATGTCCGCACTTCGGCCTCTGCGGTGGCTGCAAGTGGCAGCATGTGCCCTACGAGATGCAGCTGGAGGCAAAGGAGCAGCAGGTCTATGACCAGCTGACCCGGATCGGCAAGGTGACGATCGGCGAGCGACGCCCGATACTGGGCTGCGAGAGGGAGCTAGGGTATCGGAACAAGCTTGAGTTCACCTTCTCCTCATCCCGCTGGATCACCGAGGAGGAGCGCGACAGACTGGAGGGGGAGGCGGTCGATGAGCGACGAGGAGTGGGCTTCCACATCCCGGGACGCTTCGACAAGGTCTTGGACATCCGCGAGTGCTACCTCATGGATGATCTGAATAATAGGATCCGAAACTTCATCCGCCACTACTGCCTGACGCACGAGGGGTACAGCTTCTTCGACCTACGTCAGCAAGTGGGGCTGATGCGGACGATGATGCTACGGATCTCCTCTACAGGCGAGGTGATGCTGGTCCTTGCCTTCGGTGAGGAGGACGAGGAGCGCCGCACCACACTACTCACTGCACTGAGCGAGGCTTTTCCGGAGATCACTTCGCTTCTCTTTGTGATCAATACAAAGGGGAATGACACCCTCGACGGACTCGAGGTGAAGACCTTCGCCGGCAGAGACTATATCGTCGAGGAGATGGAGGGGCTGCATTTCAAGGTGGGACCAAAGTCCTTCTTCCAGACCAATAGCCGCCAAGCCTACCGCCTCTACTCCGTGGTTCGCGAGCTGGCAGGGCTTACCGGCAAGGAGATGGTCTACGACCTCTACACCGGCACCGGCACCATCGCCTCCTTTGTCTCCCGTCAGGCAGCGCACGTGATCGGCATCGAGTACGTCGAGGAGGCTATCCGGGATGCAAGGATCAATGCGGACTTCAATGGCTTGACGAATCTGGACTTCTACGCCGGTGATATGAAGGATATCCTGACAGATGACTTTGTCACGTCACACGGGCGACCCGATGTGATCATCGCCGATCCGCCTCGAGCCGGCATGCATCCCGATGTGCTGCAGACGATTCTGCATGCTCGCCCCGATCGCATCGTCTATGTCAGCTGCAATCCCGCCAGTCAGGCACGAGATTTGCAGACTCTTCAGGAGGAGTACTCCGTCGCCGTGACGCAGCCGGTGGATATGTTTCCGCAGACGCACCATGTCGAGAACGTTGTTCTCCTCGTCCGCAAGTAAGTCACACTAATTATTCATAATACATCGTCACTTTTGACAACTTCAACCACCTCACCCGAGCGCACGGAAACACTTGTCCACAGTATCGTAGAGGGCCTCAGGGCCAAGAAGGGACACGCCATCACCATCCTCGACCTGCACCGCCTGCATGATCGACCCACCGACTATATGATCATCGCTGAGAGTAACAGCCCCACAGGCATCAGTGCTCTGGAGGACTCGGTCCTGGAGACGGTGAAGGAGCAGGCAGGAGAGCGTCCCATCCGCGTCCACAAGGGAAGCGGTGAGTGGATTGCCATGGACTACGTCGATGCGATGGTCCATATCTTCACGCCGGAGCTCCGCACCTTCTACCATCTCGAGCAGATGTGGGAGGATGCAGATCTGACCCGACTCGAGGACGAAGTCTGAGATGTATTACAGCGAACTGATCCATACTCATGCCTAATAAAGCCATGCCTCAGAGAGGCAACCCGAAGCGCAAGCCAAATATCAATATCGGCTGGATCTTCATGATCATCATGATGGTGATCCTGGGGCTCTACTTCTTCGGCGACAATAGCAGCGCTCGCTCGGTCAAGTGGTCTGACTTCCAGACCTTGATGGAGGACGATGCCTTTGAGTCCATCACCGTCTACTCCTCTAAGGGGAAGGTGGATGCCACCCTCCGCCAGGGCAAGGAGGGGCGTCTCGTCGACCTCGGTATCATACCGGCCGAGCAAGTCAAGGAGACCCGCCCGCGCCTCCTCGGTGCCACGCAGGTCACCTCAGAGATGCCGGGGGCGACAGCCTTTAATGACATATACCAGAAGATCAAGAGCTCCGACAAGCCGATCTCCACTGAGATCTCGTACGTCAATCAGAGCATCAGCTTCTGGACCATCCTCCTGCAGACCTTACCCTTCCTCCTTCTGATCTTCTTCTGGATCTGGATGATGAGAGGCTTCTCCGGTATGGGCGGTCGCGGCGGCGTGATGAATGTCGGCAAGTCCAAGGCTCAGCTCTTTGATCCGGAGACAAAGGTGAAGACCACCTTTGACAACGTTGCCGGTCTCTATGGTGCCAAACAGGAGGTGATGGAGGTGGTCCACTTCCTCAAGGAGCCGAAGCGCTACACCCACCTCGGCGGTAAGATCCCTAAGGGCGTGCTCCTCGTAGGACCTCCCGGCACCGGTAAGACACTCCTCGCCAAGGCTGTTGCCGGCGAGGCTGGCGTGCCATTCTTCTCCCTCAGCGGCTCAGACTTCGTCGAGATGTTTGTCGGCGTGGGAGCCAGTCGCGTGCGTGATCTCTTCAGCACGGCAAAGGAGAAAAGTCCCTGCATCATCTTCATCGACGAGATCGATGCGATCGGTCGCGCGAGGGGAAAGAATGCCGGCTTCGGAGGCAACGACGAGCGGGAGAATACCCTCAATCAGCTGCTGACTGAGATGGACGGCTTCGACACCAATAGCGGAGTCATCGTCATGGCGGCTACCAACCGTGCTGACATCCTCGATAAGGCACTGATGCGTGCCGGCCGCTTTGACCGACAGATCTACATCGACCTGCCCGACCTCAATGAGCGAAAGGAGATCTTCCTTGTCCACATGAAGGGGCTCAAGTTGGCACCCGACGTGGATCCGGACAAGATGGCCCGCCAGACGCCGGGATTCTCCGGCGCAGACATTGCCAACGTCTGCAATGAGGCGGCACTCATCGCCGCCCGTGAGTCCAAGAATGCCGTGGAGGCAGTCGACTTCTCCAATGCCGTCGACCGCGTCGTTGGTGGTCTGGAGAAGAAGAGCGCCATCATCACCAAGTCGGAGAAGAAGATGATCTGCATCCATGAGGCGGGTCACGCCACCATCAGCTGGCGTCTCCGCTATGCCAATCCGCTCGTCAAGGTAACCATCGTACCGAGAGGGCGCGCACTCGGAGCCGCCTGGTACATGCCGGAGGAGCGGCAGATCGTTCCTAAGGAGGCGATCGAGGACGAGATGTGTGCGACCCTTGGTGGTCGTGCCGCTGAGGAGCTCTTCATAGGACACATATCCACCGGTGCCTCTAACGACCTCGAGAAGGTGACCCGCATGGCACAGGCGATGGTGGTCAATTATGGGATGAGCGATAAGATCCCCAACATCAACTATGAGGATAATCAGGGAGAGTACAACTTCACCAAGCCCTACAGCGATGAGACCGCCCGACTGATCGACCAGGAGATCCGAAGCATCATCGCCGAGCAGTACGAGCGTGCCAAGAAGATCCTGCGTGAGAATGAGGAGGGACACCACGAGATGGCCGACCTGCTCTTCCAGCGCGAGGTGATCTACACTGAGGATGTGGAGAAGATCCTCGGCAAGCGCCCCTGGAGCTCCCGAGCCGACGAGCTGCTCCGCGATGCAGAGGAGCAAGGGGGCGAGGTCAAGGAGGAGACCCCTCACGAGACCGAGACTCCTGACCCGACGGACAAGTCGGATGCCACTCCATCAGAGGGCAAGACCACTCCCCCACCCCCTCCATCCTCCACTAAGACAGAGGAGGAGGACTCCTGCAGTGAGCAGGTCCACGACTCCGGCATACTGGGAGCAGACTCCTGCGGAGACTGACCGACACTGTGTCGTAAGAGCGTATTAGCGTAAGAGATCGCGGCTCTCTCGTCCGACTTGGGACGGGGGAGCCGCGATTTTTTGTACTCTTACGGTTACGCCCCTTGATCCGTCGACACTGAGCAATCACTCCTACCCTGAGAGGCTGCCAGTCGAGGAAGCAGTCGAAGACACCCTAACGCCCTTCTAGCTAATGCCTTACCGATCGACCATTTGACCACAGAAAATGCACTCCGAGAAACCTCTTACAACAGACTGGTTATCAGCATAGTGATACAAGTGAAATCTTTTACCGGTAATAGTTTTCACTAAACCCGATATTAGTTTCGACTATTACCGGTATTAGATCGCACTAATACCGACATTAGTCCACGGGTTTTTGCTACATTTGTATGGTATAGTGGTGAAGGTTGCGATTTGCCTCACTGCTGACCTTTTAGAGTTACACTCTTAGACACTTTTTATTCCCTATATGAGACATCTACTCAGACCCACTCATCTGACAGTCCTGCTCCTACTCACCAGTCTGCTGTTAGTCGGCGGATGCGACAAGAAGCGCATGTCTTACGTCGACATGATCAAGCAGGAGGAGAAGGAGGTGAAGCACTTCACCGACTCCCTCGGTATCAGGATCATCAAGGAGCTCCCTGCCGACCTTATCACCCCGGAGGGGACATTTGTCGAGATCAAGGAGGGACTATTCATACGCGTGGTGGAGAAGGGAACAGCGGTGACCGGCAGTCAGCGGATCATCTCTGCTCGTATGGAGATCGAGGGCATCGGTCCGCGCATCTCCAAGGAGTCGATCAAGAGGATGAGCAACGGCGGTCCCTACAGCGGCGGCACCGGAGCCCTCACCTTCGTATACACCGCCAAGGGGGAGGATGTAGTCATCGACCCCAATCAGGACGCACAGGAGAGTGCCAATAACAATCTCCAGTGTGAGGCGCTCCTCGAGGCTGTGCGTCTTGCCGGCGTACCCTCCAGGGTGCAGGTGATCACCTCCTTCCGCCACGGTCCGATAGCCTTTTCGAAGGACGGCTATGCGCTCTACTTCAAGGATGTCCGCTTTGAATACAAGAAATAACCGAAAATATTGATGCCATGAGCCTTATCAAGTCTATTTCAGGGATCCGAGGTACCATCGGGGGAAGCGCCTCCGAGGGTCTCAATCCGATCAACATCGTCAACTTCACCGCAGCCTTTGCTACCCAGGCACGGAAAAACTCTCCCGTACAGTCCAATAAGATCGTCGTCGGTCGCGACGCCCGCATGTCCGGCGATATGATCCAGCGGATCGTGATCGGGACGCTACAGGCTGTCGGCTTCGACGTGGTGAATATTGGTCTTGCCACCACTCCGACGACAGAGTTTGCCGTTACCGAGGAGGGAGCCGACGCCGGTATCATCATCACTGCCAGCCACAACCCCAAGCACTGGAATGCCCTGAAGCTGCTCAATCACGAGGGCACCTTCCTCTCCGATGCTGAGGGACGAGAGGTCTATCGGATGGCGGATGCGGAGGACTTCACCTTCGCCGAAGTGGATCACCTGGGACATGTGGAGCACAAGGACTACACCGATGCTCATGTACAGATGGTGCTGAGTCTGCCCGAGGTGGATGCGGCTGCGATCCGAGAGGCCGGACTGACCGTCTGCGCCGACACGATCAATTCTGTCGGAGGCATTGCCCTTCCCCGCCTCTTCGATGCGCTGGGCGTCAAGAGTGCTTACCTACTCCATGGCGAACCAACAGGAGACTTTGCGCACAATCCTGAACCCCTGCCGCAAAACCTTGTCGAGCTGGGGCAATTAGTAAAGGAGAAAAAAGCCGATGTCGGGTTCTCTGTCGATCCCGACGTGGATCGCCTGGCGATCTTCTGTGAGGACGGCACTCCATTCGGCGAGGAGTACACCCTCGTCAGCATCGCGGACTATCTGCTGAGCCTCTACCCCGGCAGCGATACCGTCTCCAATCTCAGCTCCACCCGAGCCCTACGTGATGTCACCATCTCTCACGGCGGCACCTATACCCCTGCCGCTGTCGGCGAGGTGAACGTGGTGACGAAGATGAAGGAGGTGGGTGCGCTGATCGGTGGTGAGGGCAATGGCGGTGTGATCTACCCTAAGGCTCACTATGGTAGGGATGCGCTCGTAGGCATTGCGCTCTTCCTCACCATGATGGCAAAGCGCTTCCTCAAGCCGACCCAGATCAAGGCGCTCCTCCCGCAGTATGCTATGGTGAAGAAGCGTCAGGATCTCACCGGTCTCGATGTGGAGCGGATCTTTGACGATATCAAGAGAGCCTACAAGGATCAGCAGATCACAACCATCGACGGGGTGAAGATAGACTTCGCCGACCGATGGGTACATCTCCGCAAGAGCAACACCGAGCCGATCATGAGGATCTACGCTGAGGCTCCTACGGAAGCAGAGGCTGATGCGATAGCCGAGGAGATCATCTCACGCTTTGCTCCCCACGAGACCAATCTCGATGCGTATAAGTAAGGAGAGCATCGTCAAGCGTTTCCTCCGCTACGTCTCCCTCGAGACTACGTCTGACCCCATGAGCGAGGAGACTCCCTCCTCGGATAAGGAGTGGGATCTGGCGCATCTCCTCTGCTTCGAGCTGCAAGGTATGGGGCTCGCAGCAGCGGTGGACGATCACTGCTACGTCACGGCTACCATCCCGGTCGTGGGGATGAAGGATCAGCCGGTGATCGGCCTGATAGCCCACCTGGACACCTCGCCTGATGCTTCCGGAAGGGACGTCAAGCCACGTATCGTCCACTACGAGGGCGGAGAGATCGTACTTAATGAGGAGAAGGACATCACTCTCTCCCCACAGAAGTTCCCTGAGCTGGCACAGTACGTAGGACAGGAGCTGATCGTCACCGACGGCACCACGCTTCTCGGTGCGGACGATAAGGCCGGCGTCGCAGCCATTATGGAGCTGGCGCACTACCTCACCACCCATCCTGAGATCCCTCATGGGGAGATCCGGATCGGCTTTACCCCCGATGAGGAGATCGGCAGAGGGGCTTTTCTCTTCGACGTGGAGGGCTTCGGTGCCAACTTTGCCTATACCGTGGATGGCGGCGCTGTCGGAGAGCTACAGTACGAGAACTTCAACGCCGCCTCAGCCACCATACACTGTCATGGACTCAACGTCCACCCCGGCGATGCCAAGGGCAAAATGATCAACGCCATGCGTCTCGCCATGGACTTCGACAGCGCCCTACCCGACCAGCGACCCTCCACGACTGAGGGGCGAGAGGGATTCTACCATCTTATCTCCATGACCGGCACCGTAGAGGAGGCAGAGCTGGAGTACATCCTCAGGGACTTCGACAGCGAAGCACTCGAGGAGCGCAAGGACACACTAGTCCGCACGGCGGCAGCGATCAACTCTCGCTACGGCGAGGAGCGCATCACCGTCACCGTCCGCGACCAGTACCGCAATATGCTGGAGCGCCTGCTCTATCGGATGGAGATCGTCGATCACGCCGCCGAGGCGATGAAGCGGCTCGGTATAGAGCCGATCACGTCGCCCATCAGAGGCGGCACCGACGGCGCCACACTCAGCCACAGGGGACTTCCCTGTCCCAATCTATTTGCCGGAGGACTCAATTTCCACGGCATCTACGAGTATCTCCCGATACCCTCGCTCGTGATGGCGGCAGAGACCCTGCTCGAGATCGTCACCACCGAAGTGAGATAACTAGACAACCTTTTTACACAAAACTCAATACAAACTATCAATCTATGGAACTAAAGAAAACCCCCTTCCATGACATCCATGTCAAGCTCGGAGCCAAGATGACCAACTTTGCCGGCTACGATATGCCGATCCAGTATCCCGACGGCATCGTAGCTGAGCATATGGCAGTCCTCGAGAGCGTAGGCGTCTTCGACGTCTCCCACATGGGTGCCCTCTTCGTCAGCGGTCCCAAGGCAGAGGAGTTTCTGCAGAATGTCTGCTCCAACGACATCTCCAAGCTCACCGACGGCAAGGCGCAGTACAATTACTACCCCAATGACGAGGGAGGTATCGTCGATGACTTCATCGCTTACTGCTTCGGTGACTACTACATGCTGGTCGCCAATGCCGCCAATATCGAGAAGGACTTCAAGTGGATCTCCGACCACAAGATCGACGGTGTAGAGCTGGAGAATCGCTCAGAGCGGATGAGCATCCTCGCCGTCCAGGGTCCCAAGGCCAAGGAGACGATCCAGAAGCTGGTCGACATCGACGTTGACTCAATCCCCTACTACAGTTTCCACAGAGGAAAGTTCCACGGCGAGGAGGTGCTGGTATCCAATACCGGCTACACCGGTGCCGGCGGTTACGAGCTCTACATCCAGGACATCAAGGATCCGGAGAACTTCTGGAATCAGCTCTTCGAGGCCGGTAAGGAGTTTGACATCAAGCCGGTCGGCCTCGGAGCTCGTGACACCCTCCGTCTGGAGATGGGATTCTGCCTCTACGGCAACGACATCGACGACACCACCAACCCCTACGCCGCCGGTCTCGGCTGGACAACGAAGCTGATCGAGGGCAAGGAGAACCTCCCCGGCCGCAAGATCCTCGAGGATGCTAAGGCTAACGGCACCGAGTACCGTCTCGTCGGCATCGAGCTGAAGGGTCGCGGCGTACCCCGAGAGGGCTACAAGGTGACCGACGGCAATGGCAAGGAGATCGGTCACCTCACCTCAGGCACCATGTCTCCTGCGCTCAAGAAGGGCATCGCCCTCGGCTACGTCCTCACCGACTACAAGAAGCCTGAGACCAAGGTCGCCATTGAGATCCGTGGCAAGGAAGTAGAGGCAGAGGTAATCAAGCTCCCCTTCCGCAAGTAAGCGACTATACAACTATTTATCTGACCAGGTCCGGAGGAGACATTCCCTTCCGGACCTGGTCCTTTTGTACCCTCACAGAGCCTCAAACCGCAGGTCAAAGTGGCTCCAAACTAATTCCGGTAAAGGACTCTACCCTTCTGAGCCCCGAATAATAGGTCTATTGGAGAGAAAAAAGCCCCAGATATATATAGATTACACTTTTAAAGTAGAAAAAGTGTACATTTGTCCGTGAATAGGAACCAATAAACCGATATAACTATGGGGCAAAGCCGAAAAGACAAGTATGTGAGCAAGGCCATTGACATCCTCAAGCAGGAGGGATTCCTCCTCTCGCTGGATGAGATGGCAGCCAGGATGGGCGTCACGAAGAAGACGCTCTACAACAACTTCTCCTCCAAGGAGGGGCTGCTCAAGGAATGTGTCCATGCCATCTCAGCAGACTTCCAGAGCGCCATCTCCCTGCTGGACGATAGGGAGCACTCAGCCATTGAGTGCCTGATCCGTTGCTTCGAGCAGCTGGACGAACTCTTCGAGACGCTCAATCCCGTATTCTTCTCCGATCTGATGCGGAGCAACCCCAATCAGGCGATGCTGGAGCATGCGATCGGGTCCAATTTCTTTGGTGACAAGATGCAGGCTAATCTATTACATGGAGTGGAGAACGGGCTTTACAGAGCTGATCTGGACATCCCCTTCATGTGCGAGTATCTCTCATACTCTGTCTTTGGTTTCTACATCAATGCCGTGGTGCGTAATAAGCTACTCCCCTCAGGGAGCTACTTTACCACCATACTGGGGTACCACCTGCGCGCCATCGTCTCCGAGGAAGGAAATCAACTCTTATACACCACGTACCATGATATCATCCAATAGTCGCTCGGTGATGCTCGCACTCTGCCTGATCCTGCTCACTGCCACAGGTCACGCTCAAGAGAGCTACACGCTACAGCAATGCCTCGAGTACGCTGTAGAGCACAACAGCAATGTCAAAAAGTCCGCTTACGATCGTGAGAAAGCCGAGCGAGCCCGCCAGGAGGTGCTCGGAGCTCTCATGCCGCAGATCAATGGATCTGCCGGTCTGAATGACAATCTGAAGAAGGCAAAGTTTATCATGCCTAACTTCATGAATAACTTCCTCCCCGAGAAGATGCGCGATCCCAACGCCTCCGAGTACATGACCATCGAGATGGGGACAAAGTACAGTGCGAATGCGGGCTTGGCGCTTAATCAGCAGCTGCTCAATATGTCGCTCTTCAATACCCTCGACATTGCCAAGGTCTCCCGGCAGATGGCAGAGCTGGGCGTCCTCTCGACAGAGGAGGATGTGATCGCTCAGACCGCCACCCTCTACTATGGGGTACAGGTCACGCAGTACGCTGCGTCACAGATGCTACGGAGTGTGGATCTGGTGGAGCAGATGCTCCGGATGATGGAGGTCAATTACGCCAGTGGCTTGGTCAAGAAGGTGGATGTGGATCGACTGAGGGTCAATCTCACCAACCTCAAGACCCAGCAGTCAGCGATAGAGAGCGGAGTCGAAGTGCAGAAGAATCTGCTCAAGCTGCAGATGGGATTTGAGGTGACAGAGCCGATAGCGATTCCGCCATTGGACCTCAGCCTTATGGCTCAGCAGGAGATCGCAGTGGTGGCCGCCCCCGCCTTTGAGCCCGTTAGGCATGTTGTCTACAAGCAGCTGGAGCAGAGGGAGAGGATGGCAAAGCTGCAGGAGCGATCGAAGAAGTACGAGTACCTCCCGACGCTCTCCCTGGCTCTCAACCTTCAGTACAATCAGATGAGCGATCAGCTCTTCGGCGGGTCGACCAACTACGGCTACCCGACCGCCATGATCGGTCTGAGCCTGAGGATGCCGATCTTCAGCGGTTTCACTCGACTTGCCAAGGTGCGAGAGAGTCACCTCGACCTGCTCAAGGCGCAGGAGGATCTGCACGCACTCGATCAGTCGCTACGCATGACTCACCTCAATGCTTCGCTTAAGCTCAAAGACACTCAGAGGACCATTTCCCTACAGGAGGACAATCAGGCACTCGCCGAGCAGGTCTTTGACCTGGCGCAGAAGAATTACAACCTCGGCGTCGCCTCACTCTCCGATGTCCTCAATGCAAGCCAGTCTCTCGTGCAGGCACAGATGTCGTACGCCAGCGCTCTCGGAGATTACATGAAGGCCTTCATAGACCTGAAGAAGAGCAAAGGCGAGATACGAGACCTTATGGAATAATAGTCACAATTCAGCATTATACTTAGTCATGAAACGAAAAATCTATCTCCCACTAACTATCGTCTTGGCTATTGGGCTCATCGTACTGGTCTTGGTCCTGAATAAGAAGGCGACCGATGCTAAGACAGAGAGTCTCATGGAGGGGCAGTCCGCTGTTGCCGTCCGCACGGAGACAATCAGCGAGAGCAATTATACCGCCTCCTTTGTCTCCAATGGACTCGTGGCAGGAGCACACGATCTACCTGTCGTCTCCGGCATCGGTGGGCGAGTAATATCGATCTATGCGGACGAGGGAGATCGTGTCACTAAGGGCAAGCTCCTCGTCCAGCTCGATGTGGAGACGCTAAGAGCCGATGCCGAGTCTGCTCGTGTCGCCTATGAGGCGGCGAAGCGAGACTATGAGCGATATAGTCAGGCACATAGCCAAGGCGGTGTCACCGACCAACAGCTCAGTGCGATGAATACCCAAATGGTAGCCGCTGAGGGGCGCTATGTCTCTAGCCGTCGTCGCCTGGCAGACGCTTCCATACAGGCTCCCATCTCCGGCGAGATCTACAAGCGGTATGTGGAGGTCGGCAGCTATGTCAATCCCGGCACCAAGCTCTTTGATATCGTCGATGACTCGCAGCTTAGGGCTACCTGCTTTGTGACTGAGCGCCAGCGGATGCAGCTCTCTAAGGGTCAGACTGTCTCTATCACAAGTGAAGTCTATCCCGACAGGATCATCTCGGGTGAGATCTCCATGGTGGGTAATAAGGCGAATCATGCCCTTGCCTTCCCCGTAGAGGTGATGCTGGATAAGGAGAGTGTGGATGGATTGCGACCGGGGATGTATGTCTCTGTCTCCTTTGGCAGCAGCGAGGAGACGCACGGGATCCTGATCCCTCGCAGAGCAATTATCGGCAGTGTCAAGGACGCTTATGTCTACCTCGTCGAGGAGGGTATCGCGAGAGAGCAAGCCATTACGGTCGGTGGTCTCATCGGTGATCAGATCGAGGTCATTGATGGACTCAAGAGCGGCGACTGCATCATCGTATCCGGTCTGATCAATGTGTCTGACGGACTGCCCGTCAAAGCGGTTAATGACAGACAAGCGGAGTAAAGTATGAAAATCGTAAAGACATCTATAGAGCGCCCGATATTTGTCACGGTCCTCTTTATCCTGCTGACCGTGCTGGGCTTCTTGAGCTTCAGGAGCTTGAGTGCAGAGCTGATGCCGAAGTTTACGCCGCCGCTGCTCAACGTACAGATCATCTACCCCGGGGCCTCGCCGACAGAGGTGGAGAACTCTCTGACGAAGAAAGCGGAGGAGGTCCTCTCCAGTATGGAAGGCATCGACCAAATGCAGTCCTACTCCTTTGAGGGTATGTCGATGATCATGGTCTCATTCGACTTCGGGACCGATATCGACAAGGCGATGACTGATGCGCAAAATCGGCTCTCAGCCAGGCGTGCGGAGCTCCCTCGGGACATCATCTCTCCGACGATCTCTAAGGTATCGGTCGATGAGAAGCCTATCCTGATCCTGTCTGCTACGGCTGACATCGGGTCGACGGACCTTTTTGACCTCATCGACAAGCGTGTCGTCCCCCAGCTGTCGCACATCAAGGGGATTGCCAATGTGGGGCTGGTCGGCGGCGTAGAGCGGGAGATCCAGATCAATCTCGACAAGGCCAAGATGCAGGATCTCGGCATCACACCGGTCATGGTGCAGGGTGCCATACGTGCCTCCAACCTCGACTTCCCCACCGGCTATCTCAGGAGCGATGAGTCGCAGATGGCGGTCCGCCTCTCCGGTAAGATCACCGCCATAGACCAGCTCCGTAGGCTGATTCTCCGCAATGTCAACGGCACCGCCATCCGTCTCGAGGATATCGCTGAGGTGGTCGATGGGGTCAAGGATCCGGTCAAGATGGGGCGCGTCAATGGTCAGGAGGCGATCCTCCTCAATATCCTCAAGCAGTCAGACGCCAACGCCCTCGACGTGAGCAAGGCGGTGGCAGGGCAGATCCGGACGCTCGAGGAGCGCTACGCCGCTGATGGCCTGAGGATAGAGGTGGCTCAAGATACCACCACCTTTACCCGCAATGCGATCAGCTCCGTACTTATGGATCTCTTGCTTGCCATCCTCCTGGTGTCATTAGTGATCCTGCTCTTCCTCCACAATATCCGCAACGCCCTGATCGTGATGGTCGTGGTGCCGTTGTCCCTGATCGCCTCCTTCATCGGGATGAGGCTCTTTGGTTTCACGCTCAATATGATGTCCCTCTTGGCGCTGTCGCTGGTGATCGGCGTCTTGGTGGACGATGCAATCGTGGTCATCGAGAATGTATATCGCCATATGGAGATGGGGAAAAATCGAGTCCGCGCCACCTGGGATGCCATGAATGAGATCGGCATCACCGTCATCTCGGTCACCATGGTATTGGTGGTCGTCTTCCTGCCTATCATCTTCACCAACTCCCTCGTCTCGGACATCCTGCGGCAGTTCTGTGCCGTGATCGTGATAGCGATACTCTTCAGCCTCCTTGCCGCACTGACCCTTGTGCCGCTGCTCACCTCCCGGCTGGGGAATGTGCAGCCACTGCGCACCGACAGCTTCATCGGACGAATGCTCAGCGGATTTGAGAGTGGTATCAGTCGCTTTGCCGAGCGGATCTCGTCGGTGACCCGCTGGGGAATGAGTCACCGCTTGGCCCTGGCGCTCATCGTCATCGTCCTGATGGGCGGTGTGATGGCACTTTTCCCACTTGGTTTTATCAACTTTGAATTTCAGCCCTACATGGATCGGCACGAGTGCATCATCCAGCTGGAGATGCCCAAGGACATATCCATGGAGGAGTCCAATAAGCTGGTGCGCAAGGCTGAGGACTGGCTCATGCAGCGACCTGAGGTGGAGAAGGTGGTGACCATGGTCGGTCTCACCAGCGATAATGGTCAGAGTAGCAAGGGGACGCCCTATCTCGCTGAGATGAATGTCAAGCTCAAGAAGGTCCCCGGCGGCACCGAGACTTATGTCGCTAAGATCCGGAAGCCGCTCTCGGACTACCTCGTAGATGCGCGTGTGAGGGTCTGCAATGTTAGTATGACCGGTACCGTCTCCAAGGCATCCGTGGAGTATGTGATCTCCGGCACTGACAAGGACTCGGTGGCTCTCTATGCCGACAAGGCGCTCTCAGCGCTGAGCACGATACCGGGCGTGATACAGCCGTGGCTCTCCGTTGAGAATGCCACGCCGGAGGTCACAGTGCGAGTCGACCGAGACAAGATGTCCAATCTTTGGCTCACCCTCGACAATGTAGGCATGATGATGCAGACGAGCTTCCAGGGTAATGACCAGCTCAGGTATACAGAGGGGGACTATGAGTATGCGATAAACATCCGTGCCGATAAGGTCTCTCGCCGATCCATCGAGGATGTCGCAGGACTTATGGTCGTCAATGGTCAGGGCGATCTCATCCGGCTCTCGCAATTTGCCGATGTCAGCCTCGGTATCGGTCCCAGCCGACTGGAGAGGTACAATCGCAATAGCTCCGTCACGCTGCGCGCTCAGGCCTACGGTGTGCCTGCCGGCGCAATTGCCAAGGAATTCATGTCCCGGCTCGATGGTGAGGACTTGCCCGGTGGCGTGCAGATACAGACCGCCGGTGATATGAAGAAGATGTCCGACTCGATGAGCGTCCTTATGACGGCAATCCTGCTCTCGCTCCTCTTTATCTACCTCGCGCTGACGCTGCTCTACAACAACTGGACCGACCCGCTTGTCGTTATGATCGCCATCCCGCTCTCAGTCGTAGGTGCCCTGCTCGCCCTCGCCCTCTCCAACACGGCCATGAGCATCTATGCCATGCTCGGTATGGTGATGCTGGTAGGTCTTGTCGCCAAGAATGCGATCCTGCTGGTGGACTTCGCCAACGAAGCTCTAGCCGAGGGGCTGCCGGTGGACGAGGCGCTGATACAGGCGGTCAAGCTCCGTACACGCCCGATCCTGATGACCGCCCTCTCGACCATCATCGGTATGCTCCCCGTTGCCCTCTCGCATGGCTCCGGTGCTGAGCTCCGGACCGGTATGGCATGGGTGATCATCGGAGGTATGGCTCTCTCTACCCTGCTGACGCTGATCGTTGTGCCGGCGCTATACAAGGCTTTCCACGCCCGACAGAGATCGACCACAAAACAGCGAGTGGACATCGATGCCCTGCTGGCTGAGTAGCCCCCTCTTTATCTAAACATAGTGGGCGGTGCAGACAAATCTGAACCGCCCACTACTACATAAGAACCATTCCACTCTATACACAGCGTCATAATCAATATCTGAGCTCATACTTCCTACTGCAGCCCCCGCCGATACAGAATGCAATTGGTCAGAGAGGGAGACCACTTTTCTATTACCGGTATTAGTCTTCACTAATATCGGTATTAGTACTCACTATTACCGGTATTAGTTTTGACTCTTACCGATATTAGTCCGAGGGCATAACCTCATGATCGGGACAGCATACCGATCCAAGACTTTGATCATTCATACCAAACAGAAAACCAACAACTTACAATATACGCCATACATGTACAATGTCAAAAGATAGAACCACTCATGACTCTGCTGGTCCAATGGACCATTTATCTAAATGCAGTGGGCGGTGCAGAGATGTTTCTGCACCGCCCACTATTAGGATACCTCCTAGTTAGGTGAGGCTATCAGAGGCCGAGCTTAGCGCGAAGGGCCTTGGGGAGAGCATCCTTGTGGATGGCGATATTCATCGTCTTACCGGCTACAAAGGCAGGGGTAACGTACCAGATGCCCTTGTACTTGCCACTCTCGCCCCAGGAGTTCTTGACCATGTAGAATTTCTTACCATTCTGATCCTTGGCGATACCGTAGATCAGCATGCCGTGGTCGTCGGTCAGCTCGAGGGTGTCGAAGCCCTGCTGGCGATACTCGGGGGTCACCTCGATCTCCTTGATACCGGGCTTGGAGATGCGCTCCATCACCATGCGGTGACGCTGGTTGTCAGAGGCACCTACCCAGCGCTCCTGGTCGGAGCCTGCATTCTCCGGCAGGTCCAGGTCGGCAAGGATGCCGAGACCATCGCGGGTAAATCCGGGCTCGCTCACGTCCGTACCCCAGGCGATGGTGAAGCCGTTGTTGATCGCATTGTCAATCGTCTCCATCAGCTCATCGAGGGTGACGTTGTAGCTGGCGCTGTGACGCCAGTTGTCGGGGATCGGGATGATATAGGGCTCGTAGAGCGGCTGGCTCATGTAAGAGGTGAGGGATACGTAGTTATTCGCATCAATCTTCATGGCCTTGCGGAGGCTCTCCGGGGTATAGGTCTTACCATCTACTGTAAAGGTCTTGGGAGCCTCTCCGAGATAGGTGTCGATGATACCGTCGTAAGCCTTCGTCCAGACGGGAGAGAGGGTCCCACGGCGATCCATATTCTTCAGCAGACCGTCAAGGAAGCCCTTGGTGATGGCGTAGAGCTCCTGGTGGTTGTGGCGCTTGGTGCCGTAGTTGAGTCCCTGCATCTCAGACATCGGGATGATGCCGTAGTGCTGCACGGCATAGATGACGTCGTAGAAACTTCCGCCCTCGGCAAAGTTTTGGTTGCCTTGGTAGCGCACATAGTCACGCGCCTTATCCTTGTAGGACATAGAGGCGGTGTACATCGGTGCGGTGACCAGCTTAGGACCGCCCTGGCGGATAGACTCAGCCTCGAGAAAGGAGTGAGTGCTGAAGGACCAGCAGGTACCGGTGGATGCCTGATCCTGTACCGGGGTGATCTCGCATGCCTTTACGGTCGTGAAGACATACTCATCAGACTTGTCAGTGGACGTCTGTGCTGCAGCCGTAAGGGTGAAGGTGCCTGCGGCTGCAAGACTCATCAGTAGATAAGAAAGAGTTCTTTTCATGCTGTGGATGAAATTAGTGGTTTATAAAAAATGGTTGATTGATATCCTTAACTATAGGGCTTCAGGTCGAGATCCTCTGCCAGTCGCTCGACCCACTTATTCTTTTTGACGAAGTAGTCATACTTCTCGGTCGGAGTCGTGGGACCCAGCTCCCTCGGGTCATTGACCACGGGGAAGGAGATCGTCAGGAAGTCATTGCTGAGACTGTCTCTGAGGTACTGAAGCAGCTGATCCGAGACCTTCTCCATCTCCGCCTTCTCCGTCTCGCTGTAGACCTTCATCTCCAGTGAGTAGGGGGGCTTGAAGCCCGGTGGATGATCCTTCATCGCACCGGCGATCAGACGATCCACGCCGGGCTGATGGCGGTAAGTTGTCCACGCTCCCTTGAGTTGCTCCTCAGTAAAGGGATTGTTTCTCTTGGGCCGATTAGCAGATGGGGCTACCGTCTGCTGTCCCTGATCAGCGGTTCGCCGTCCTGTAGAAAGTGAGAAGCCATAGCGGCTCTGTGCACTCTGCTGAGGTGCAGTCCCGCTCGGCTGGTGGTAAGGTGGCACCTGCTGTGTCGCTGCCTGCTGTGTCGCTGGCTGCTGTGGCTGTTGCTGTTGCGGAGCACCCCACTGCGGTTGCCGAGCGCTCTGTTGTGGTGCTGGCTGCGGCGGCGATGCCTGCTGCGGCTGCGGTATGGTCGTCTGACTCTGTGCCGGTGTGGGAGCGGCTTGAGCCTGCTTAGGCGGTGCGGTACTCTCAGCTATCTCAGCGGGAGACTTAAGCTCGCTCGTCGGTGAGAGCTCGCACATCTTGAGGAGAGCCACCTCGAGGGCGAGCCTTCGCTCGCTGCTGCTCTTGTACTTGGAGCCAAAGGCGGTGGAGATCTTCAGGTAATTCCAGATCAGTCCCGGCTTTAGGGCAGTACTCACCTTGCTTAGTCGCTCCTTGATCGACTCCGGAGCCTCGACGAGGGCAATGGTATCCTTAGTCCGAGCCACGAGGAGATTGCGGAGGAAGTTGGAGAACCCCCTCATCACCACATCTGTATCGTAGCCCCGACGGAGGAAGTTGTCCACCAACTGGAGCACCTTATTGTGGTTGCCTCGGGTGATGTAGTCAAGGAGTGAGAAGTAGCCGTCCTCATCGAGGAGGCTTAGGTTTTTCCGCACCCCCTCGACCGTGACCGAGCCGTTGCCAAAGCCGGCTATCTGGTCAAACATACTCAGCGCATCACGCATTCCACCATCTGCGCTGAGCGCAATCAGCTGGAGTGCCTCCTTGTCCGCCTTGACCCCCTTATCCTGAGCCACATACTCCAGGTGTCGGGCAATATCATCGGAGGTGATCCGACGGAAGTCGTAGACCTGACAGCGTGAGATGATGGTGGGGAGGACCTTCTGCTTCTCTGTGGTGGCGAGGATAAAGATGGCATGTGCCGGCGGTTCCTCGAGTGTCTTCAGGAAAGCATTGAATGCACTGGAGGAGAGCATATGCACCTCATCGATGATGTAGACCCGATACTTCCCCGTTGTAGGGGCGATGTAGACCTGATCGATGAGGTTTCGGATGTCGTCGACGGAGTTATTGGACGCCGCATCGAGCTCAAAGATATTGTACGACCGCTGCTCATTAGCAGCAATACACTCGCTGCACTCATTACACGCCTCGCCCTCCGGTGTGCGATGCTCACAGTTGATGGTCTTAGCAAATATGCGGGCACACGAGGTCTTGCCCACACCTCTGGGACCACAGAAGAGGTAGGCATGGCTGAGCTTATCCTCCTTGATCGCATTGAGGAGCGTGGTGGTCAGCGCCTCCTGCCCCACCACGTCTCTGAAGGTGGAGGGGCGATACTTTAGCGCCGATACGACAAAGTCACTCATCGTCGATTACAGAGAGGAGGCATCAAAGTTGATCGGCAACAGGTCGCGGCAGTCTTCGACCACAAGTGCCGACTCAAGACCTGCAAGGATCACGGGGAAGGGGTGATGATGACGATCCGCCATCTCCAACATTACCTGCCTACAGCCTCCGCAGGGAGCGCAGGTCTTGATGATCGTACCATCCTCCTTTGCTCCCACGATCACTAGCGAAGTGACGGGATCATCGGGATAGAGGGCACCCGACTGGAAGAGGGCGGTCCGCTCGGCACATAGTCCAAGGGGGTAGGAGGCGTTCTCCTGATTGGTCCCCAAGACGACCCGTCCGCTCTCCAGACGGAGGGCGGCAGCGACGTGGAAGTGTGAGTAAGGCGCGTAAGCATCGGAGACAATCTCCTTAGCCTTAGCCACCAGCTCCTGATCCTCCGGTGAGAGCCGGTCGATCGGTAACTCCCTGACAGGTATCTCTATATCTCTACGCTCTGACATAAATTCACTTTAGCTTAGTACTCGTAGCGATAAAGATACGAAAAATCCCCCGATTTTAAGCTCCTTCTATTTTTCCCTACAGAATTTATAGGGGGTAGAAGAGCGGCAGGAGCCAGACCATAGCTGCGATGACGATCACCTGGAGGGGTAGACCAACCCGCACGTAGTCTATAAAGCTGTACTTCCCGACGCTCATCACCATCGCATTGGGCGGTGTGGAGAAGGGGCTCATAAAGCACATGCTCGCGGCCACAGAGACGCCGATCATAAAGGGGACCGGACTCACCCCAAGGGCAGAGGCTGCTTGTAGAGCAATAGGCGCAAAGAGTACCGCCGACGCAGTATTGCTGATAAACATCGTCAGCAGCTGCGTACCGAGCATGATCCCCGCCAGCACCGCATAGGGGCCATAAGTCCCGAGCCCACTCACGATACCTCCTGAGATCATGGAAGAGAGACCGGTATTGTCCATCGCCGTCGCCAGAGGTATCATGGCAGCAAAGAGGACGACGCTCTCCCAGCTAATCGTCCCGATGGCATCCTTGACGCTGCGGAAGCAACGAGTCAGGATCAGCAGTATATCAGCCACCAGGACCGCCATCACGGGAGGGAGCCAATTAAATATCATCGCCAGTATCATCAGGAAGATGATCACAGCCGCCACCGGACCCCGCTCGCTGATGATGGCCTTAGAGGCTTCCGTCGCCGGCTCTCCTAGGAGGATCAAGTCGGTCTCCTGAGCTCCCAGTCGCTCTATGTCCTCCCAGGTGCCCTGCAAGAGGAGCATATCCCCCTCCTGGAGCGTGGCACGGGAGAGCCTGTGGGTAATGTAGGAGCGATTGCGCTGAAGACCGACGACACTGATCCCATAAGTCTGACGCAAGTCGGTATCGCTGATCCGCCTGCCGACCAAGCGGGAGCCGTGCTTCACGACCACCTCAGCAAGACCGTACTCGCTGAAGGAGAGCCGTCCCGAGAAGGTCCTCTGTCCCTCCTGTTCGTCATCAAGGAAGGTGAGACAAGCCTCCTCCGCCAGCCGCTGCACATCCTCATAGGCACCGCTCACGTGGAGCACAAAGCCGCGGTGCAGCATCGTCTCTGCGGTCGGCACAGTGGCTCGAGCTCCGAGATGGACACCTTTCACCCCGATCACGCTACAGTGGAAGCGCCCCGTCAGGTCGAGCTCCGCCAGCGTCTTCTTCCTCAGGAAGCTCCCCTCCTCGATCCGCAGACGGTAGAGATCCTCGAGCAGGTTGTACTGACTACTGAGTTGCTCGGGACTCTTACGCATCCGCTTCGTGTCCACGGCTGCCTCCTTACCGCTAGCGAGCAGTTTGGAGAGCGGCCAGAGCAGTGCCCCGCAGATCAGGAGGATCACCAGACCGACCGGAAGGGTGGTAAAGAATTGCAGTCCCTCGTGACCCGACTCTATGAGTGAGTTGTGTACGATAAGCGTAGGCGGCGTACCGATCAGCGTCATCATCCCTGAGATACTGCAGGCAAAGGCCATCGGCATCAGCAACCGTCGTGCATCCACGCCCGACTGCGCCGCTATCGTCACCACGATCGGCATCAGTATGGCGACGGTGCCGGTGTTGCTGACGAAGAGTCCCACTATGATCGTCACGAGGATGACGAGGTAGAAGAGCCTCAGCTCGCTCTCCCCTGCCAGCGAGAGCACCTTGTTGCTAATCAGTCTGGCGAGACCGGTCTGCGTGATGGCACCACCGACGATGAAGAGCCCGGCGATCATGATGACGACCGAGTTAGAGAATCCCGCCAGCCCCTCCTCGGGAGTGATGACTCCTGTCAGTACCAATGCCACCATGGAGCAGAGCGCCACCACATCCGACCGGATCCGCCCCCACACCAGCAGACCCGCCGTGACTATGAGAATGATTAGTACTTGGACCATCGCAAATCAATTTCTGTACGGTGGTGATTATTCTTGGTTTTCCACAAAGATACTGAAAATGGAAGGCCCCTACCCCCATCTATATTATACTGGTGCACAGCAGACAGAGAGAGGATCGACCGACATCGCAATGCCGATCGATCCTCAGTCTTAGTCTGTGGACAGTGAGGTACTTAGTCAGCCCTTCCGCTCACGAAGTCCCTTCGCCATACGCTTCATAGCCTCCTCGATGATCGAGCGTGGCTCGCCGACATTGAGACGCATAAAGTAGTCCCCACCGGTGCCAAACATCCGTCCGTCATTCATAAAGACCCCACACTTCCGGATCAGGAAGTCGACCAGCTCGTCCGGATCCTTAAATCCTGCATCGGTGAAGTCGAGGAAGATCAGGAACGAAGCCTCGGGGCGGATCATCTTTACGCCCGGCATCTCCCGCTTGAGGTAGTCCTGTACAAAGTCTACATTCTCGGCAATGTAGTCCATGCAGGCACGCGACCACTCGTCACCCTGCTCGTAGGCAGATGCGATGGCATCATAGGTCCAGCAGGAGGCTGCCTCGAGACCACACTGGAGCATGTAAGCAAAGGCCTTCTCCCGCAGCTCCTTATTGGGGATATAGTAGTGTGAGCCGATCACTCCTGGCATATTGAAGACCTTGGACGGAGCCATCAGCGACATCGTGATCTCGCGAGCCTCGTCGGAGATCGAGGGGAAGGGGTGATGCTGCACGCCTCTGTAGCTCAGGTCCGCATGGATCTCATCACTCATGATGAGCACACCATGCTCATGTGCCATATGAGCCACACGCTTTAGCTCCTCATCGCTCCACACACGCCCACCGGGATTGTGTGGGTGACAGAAGAGCAGCATCTTGGACTGAGAGAGAGCCTCATCCAATCGATCCCAGTCGATATAGAAGCGCTCGTCACGTACCAGCAGAGGCGCCTCCACCAGCTTACGGTTGCTCCCGCGGATGACGTTGGCAAAGGGGTAGTAGACCGGTGGAAGGATCGTGATCCCGTCACCCTCGTGCGAGAAGCACTGGATCAGCTTGTAGTACCCGGAGACCACACCGGGTGTGTATGAGATCTCCTCCTTGGCGGGACGGAAGCCATACCGCTTCTCAAACCAGCTCTGGATAGCCTCGAAGTAGCGGTCCGGCGGGAAGGTATACCCCAGCACAGGGTGCTCAAGACGCTCCCGGACTGCATCGCCCACAAAGGAGGGCGTAGCGAAGTCCATATCAGCGATCCAGAGAGGAAGGATATCCTCATACTCGCTCTCAAAGTGACCGTAGCCGTCATACTTCATACAGCTGGTCCCATGTCGGTCGATGACCTTGTCAAAGTCGTACTTTGCCATAACGCAAGATTAAAGTGTTGTGTAAATCGTTTAAGTTCGTCTCAAAGGTACAAATTGTTCTGCTTTTTCTAACACCCCCTCTTAACAAAGGGTTCCACGCCATCCTGTCACTCGCCACTTAT
This sequence comes from Porphyromonas bennonis DSM 23058 = JCM 16335, assembly GCF_000375645.1. GTDB lineage: Bacteria > Bacteroidota > Bacteroidia > Bacteroidales > Porphyromonadaceae > Porphyromonas_A > Porphyromonas_A bennonis. The sequence goes on from NZ_AQWR01000002.1 coordinate 38,715, forward strand.
CGCCGCCCTATCGTGTCCACAATCCCGAGAGAAAAAGCGGGCAAATCCTCTTACCGATAAGAGTCATCACTAATACCGATATTAGTGATCTCTAATAGCGGTAATAGTCGCGACTAATACCGGTAATAAAAATCCCCTCCAGGAAGCGGCTCTACAACAGCAACTCTGCCACCTACCGCTCAAGTCGTCCGTGAGTCCAGCCCTCCTCACATCTATCCAAAAACATGATCGACGCAAATAGAAGACATTATTCCGCAAACGAATCCCGTCATATATTCGACCTGAGAAACCAACACTAAACACTAATACTCAATATCTTACGCAAATTACATCTACGCCCTTGCCGATAATCGTTAGTGCGTAAAAGAAAGAGTGTAACACTAATGTCGTCAAAATGCAGTATGTTTGCCACAACGAACCACTACCTTTGGCGCAGAGTGAAGAGAGCTATATCTCATTTGCTCGTCGGAGGACGAACTTTTAATTTAAACTCCATAACTACATCTACAAACAACTTAAGTCGGTAACATGAACCTGAAGACCTCTCTAAAGGGCTGGGCAGTACTGCTTATGACTCTGACTATCTCGCTGGGTGCCATACTCCCCGCAAGGGCACAGTCGGATGTCAAGGTGAGCGGGACGGTCTATGATGATGCCCTACAGCAAGCATTTCCCGGGGTGACAGTCATCGTCGCCGGGACGACAAACGGCACCTACACCAATGGTGAGGGTCACTTCAACATCAGCGCACCCGTAGGGGCGACGCTACACTTCTCATTCATAGGTTACAAGACCTATGAGTACAAGGTCGAGAAGTCTGTCTCGGACCTCAAGATCACACTCCGGGAGGACGCTCAGGCGCTTGACGAGCTTGTTGTCCTCGGGTATGGGGTCAACGCAAGGAAGCAGGACCTCTCTGCCTCAGTCGGCGTGATCGACAATACAGATGCACTCTCAGCTCGTCCCGTATCCAGTCCTGAGGGGATGCTCCAGGGACAGCTGGCGGGTGTGACGGTACAGTCCGTCGGTGGGGATCCTACCGGGCTGCCCAATATCGTCATCCGCGGACAGGGCTCACAGAATGGGGACAACGTCCTCTGGGTGGTAGACGGTATCCCGGGCGCACCCATCACCTCTGTCAGTGACATCGAGTCCATCGTGGTGCTGAAGGACGCCGCCTCCGCAGCTATCTACGGAGCGCAGTCCGGAGCCGGTGGTGTCGTCCTTGTCACGACAAAGAAAGCGAAAGAGGGCAAGCCCACCCTGACATACGACGGCACATATGGTATCCGTCAGGCAGCCAATCTACCTCGCCCGCTCAATGCCGAGGAGCAACTCAGGATGAGACAGCTCAGCTACGCCAACGCCGGGCAGACGGTACCTGACTCCTGGAATCCGGACAAGAACCCCTGGATCAAAACCACCCGGACCGACTGGATGAAGGAGGTCTTCCGCCCCGCCTTTTACCACCGCCACAATGTCGCACTCAACGTAGGAACGGAGAAGTCCGCTAATCGACTCTCCTTTGCCTACGAGGACAATAAGGGTATCCTGCTCAATACCTACAGTCGTAACTTCTCACTCCGCTACAACGGTCGATACGACATCAATAGATATGTCTCCATCAGCGAGGACCTGATCTGGAAGAATAGCACCGGCCGCTCCAAGAGCACCAACGATGGTTACACCGGTCCGGTCCTCTCTGCGATCTATATGCCCTCGAGTGCCACAGTGTACAATCCTCTGGATGGTACCTTTGGCGGTGTGACGACAGAGGATCCGGAGTACATCGCTAAGTACGGCAGCAACTTCGCCGACGCTCACGGTGATGCAGTCAATCCGGTTCGCCTGCTGACGGCCAGCAACTACTTCGACAAGAATAGCGATGTCTGGACCACGACGGCACTGACGCTGAGCAACCTGGTGGAGGGACTCAAGTTCACCAGCCGCTTTACCTACAATATCTTCAACTATTACGGTAAGAGTTTTACTCCCATCACCGACGAGCCGGGTAAGCCCAATACATCTAATAGCTTAGGAGAGGCCTCATCTAGGACTGAAGCCTGGAAGACAGAGAACACTCTGACCTATGATCAGACCTTCGGCGATCACTCCCTGAGTGCACTTCTCTCCACGACCGCAGATCACTGGCAGCAGATAGGCTTCTCAGGAGAGGGAAACAACTTCGCCGATGAGAGCCCCAACCTCCAGTTCTTTACCTTCGCCGGCGAGACAAGAGCAAAGGACTACTTCAGTGGGCCTGATGCCAATGTCTCTCTTGTGTCACGACTGGGCTACTCCTACGCTGACCGCTACTTCGCTACCGTCTCCTGGCGTCGCGACTATGCAGGTCGACTCCCCCAGGAGCACAACTATGGCGACTTCCCTGCGGTAACAGCCGCCTGGAAGATCTCTAACGAGTCCTTTATGCCTACGTCGGAGAACTTCAATCTACTGAAACTACGTGCCTCTTGGGGACGTATCGGCAACCTCGGATCCATCCCGATGAACTACAAGTCTGCCACCCTCGGGACCAAGGACTGGCACGAGCAGGCAGTCTACGGCGTGGAGGAGAATAAGCTGTATAATAATATTGTCTTCCACTCCAAGGCGGTCAATCCTCTGCTCACCTGGGAAACCTCTGAGCAGGTCGACGTCGGTCTGGACCTGGCACTCTTCCGCGAGAGACTCTCCCTCTCGATCGACTATTTTGACAAGAGAACCTTCAACCTGATCCAGGAGGCCACGATGAACTGGCCCAATACCATCGGTCTCGATCCGATGATGCTCAACCTTGGAGAGGTGAATAACCGAGGATTTGAGCTGACCGCAGCGTGGTCAGACCGTGTGACCAAGGACTTCTCCTACTCGATATCCGGCAATGTATCCTACCTGCGAAATAGGGTCACCGACATTGGTGTCAAGAATGAGGACGGCACGGCAGGAGTGTGGCTCAATAGCGGCTCAGACTTCCGCGGCATCCCCTACACCATGCAGACCGGAGAGGGTCAGCCACTCGGATCCTACTACCTGATACGGACGGACAGGATCTTCAAGTCCGAGGCTGAGGTCAAGGCTCACGCAAAGGATGGTCAGCTGATCCAGCCGAATGCCGTGCCCGGGGACCTTAGGTTTGTCGATGCCAATGGCGATGGCGAGATCACTGATGCCGACAGACAATATCTGGGCAATGCCATGCCTGACTGGACCTATGCCGCCACCTTTGCCATGAACTATCGTAAGCTGGGCTTCAGCCTCATGCTGCAGGGGGTACAGGGAGCACAGGCGCTCAATGTAGCGAAGTATATGACCCTCAATGATGCGGAGGGGAGCTTCAATCGCGACAGCCGTATCCTCGATGCCTGGTCTGAGCAGAACTCAGGATCCGACATTCCCCGTCTTACGAAGGCAGATAACAATGGGAACTTCAAGACTCCGTCTGACTGGTACCTCGAGGATGCCTCCTACCTCCGACTCAAGAACGTCACTCTCTCCTATGACATGAGCGACCTCATCCGCAGCTGGTCTCACCTCGACGAGCGTAAGAGCGCACTGCAGGTCTACCTGAGTGGTGAGAACCTCATGACCCTGACTAAGTACAGCGGAATGGATCCCGAGACCGGAGGATGGGATGCCATGACCTATCCGGTATCGCGTGTTTTCTCACTCGGTGTGAAGCTCACCTACTAATTTGACACAGAAAGTTATGAAGAAGAGTAATATACTATTGGGATCTCTTGCCGGCCTTATCGGACTGGTGGGACTCTCAGGATGCAATGACTTCCTCAATACCCACCCACAGGGGACCAATTCGTCAGACCAATACTTTGCCAATGACTACCAGGCGGTAGAGGCTCTCGATGGCATCTATGCATTCTATCATCAGGAGGACTGCTTTGGACGAGAGTTCTTCTGGGAGCAGGGAGCAGCATGTGATGTTGTCTGGGGTAAGAATCGCAGCTACAACACCCTTGCCACGTTCAAGTACACCGGTGATGAGTCCCCCCTCAGGGATGTATGGGAATATATGCAGATGTGCATACAGCGAAGCAACTGGATCATCTCTGAGCTGCTCGGTAAGGAGAAGGAGCAGAAGCTTACACCCATCGAGAATAGAGTGCTCGGGGAGGCCTACTTCCTGAGAGGGTTTATCCACTTCTACACCGCCTACAGGTATGGTACCGACAAGCAGGGAGTGCCCTTCACTCGGTGGGAGGACTACGAGGGTGGATACGATAACTCCATCCCTGAGCAGAGAGCATCCGTGATGGAGAATTACAAGCTCATCATCGAGGATATGGATGAGGCGATCAAGCGACTGCCGAGGTATGAGACCTACGACGCAGCTGATCGTGGTCGCGCTCATCAGGCAGCAGCCGTCGGCTATAAGGCTAAGGTCTATGCCTACTGGGCGGCTTGGGATGCCTCGAAGTGGAGCGACGTGATCGCCATGGTCAATGAGCTGGAGAGTAAGTACGACCGCGGCCTTGCCGACTCGTTCTCCGATCTTTTCTCATCCGACTTCAGCAAGTTCTGGTCACGCGAGTACCTCTGGACGATCCCCTCCAATGGCGGATCCTCCGGCGGTGGTACCGAGTTCCCCGGAGTAATCCTTGAGAATAAAGGCTGGGGTGTCTACAACGGCTGGGGGCAGAATAAGCCCTCCCTCGATATCTATGAGGAGATGCTTAAGGATGGTAAGGGTAACGAGCGCCTCACAAGATCTATTCTCGAGTATGGTCAGGAGTTCCCTTTCTTTGGTGAGAAGAGGAAATTCTACTCTCAGTCAGACCTGGAGTCAGGCTTTCAGATCAATAAGTATATGGAGCCCTTTGGGCACAAGGACGCATCTCAGGAGGGGCTGGTCCATACCAATGGAAACTTCCCCTGTGCAAGGATCAACTTCCCCCTTCTCCGCTTTGCAGACTGTCTCCTTCTCCGTGCCGAGGCGTACCTGATGACCGGGAATGCGGCCAAGGCTACAGAGGACATCAATCGAGTAAGGGTGCGCTCACACCTGGATCCGATCAAGGGTACGGCAACCACGGCTGACCTCTACCACGAGAGACGCTGCGAGCTGGCATTTGAGTTCTCCGACCACCTGTACGACCTGAAGAGGTGGCACCTCAGCGGGGACGCTACACTTAAGGAGCTTGCCGCTAAGGAGCTGAACTCGCATCCGAGAGTGCGAGTGTATAAGAATCGTAGCAATCCTGACTCTTCCTTCACGATCGAGCCTTATAATGACTACAAGGACAAGGCTCAGTACCAGGACTACATGATCGCCTTCCCCTATCCATCGGATGTGATCACCAACTCCAATGGTAAGCTCAAGCAGAATATTGGCTATGCTAAGTAATCTTGATGAGCGAGCCTAACATTCACTAATCACACATAGGGGCATCATAGGCTCAGGGATCCGTCCCTTACCTATGATGCCCCTTTTCATCCCAGATAGATATGGAGAAGACCTCACCACTGTGGTTCCTTACGCTACTGCTGATCTCAGGACTGGTCGGCGGCTGTGGGAGAGAGCCGGAGACGAGACTGATCGACCTCGCGATCGTGGGGACGCATGATGCCGCAGCCTATAATGCGTCACCCCGGCTTCGGTGCCAGGACCTGACGCAGGAGGAGCAGTTAGAGGTCGGAGTCCGTGCCTTTGACCTCCGACTCGTCGACCGATATGATGGGTCCGGACTTCTGGATCTTTATCATGGCAAGGAGTCGCTTGGGCTCGAGTTCACCGAGGATGTTCTGCCTCTTTTTACTCAGTTTCTCACCGCCCATCCAGACGAATTCGTTATCTTGTCACTCCGGAAGGAAGATGACGACCACCACTCGCCTGATGAGATGGAGGCGTACAGTGTCTCGCTCCTGCGTGCTCTGGAGAGACCGGAGGTGGCACGGCTCCTCTATAGAGGCGAGCTCACGCCGGCAACGAAGGTCTCGGAGGTTCGAGGGAAACTGCTCATCCTGCTTCGTACGAGGATAGGCGACGATGTTTGTATGCCCTACTTTGATGGATTTCAGGACGACACCACCTTTGTGGCTCGCTTAGTCAATCCCTGCGGCGGGACTCTTGACCTAATAGTAGAGGACAAGTATATGGTCTGCGACACCATCGGGATGCGTGATAAGAAATCGGCTCTCAGCGAGGTACTGGACCTTGCCGAGACGATGCCTGACCACTGGATGATCGCCTACCTCAGCGGGACAGGTGACCTAACTCCTGAGGCTGTGGCGGAGGAGATCAATCCTTTCGCCTACCGTCTTCTCCGAGAGAGGACCTCGCTCCCGGGAGGGATCTACTTTATGGACTTTGCCGGGATGCCTGAGGCTCGGGCGATCATTACGCTTTGTAAGAAACAAAACTCCAAGATATGAAGAATAAACTAACCCTACAGCTCGGGCTACTCCTCACTCTGCCACTGCTCTACGCTTGTGGTAACGGTCGGGGAGAGGAACTGATGACTACCGATCCGACCAAGCTCTATGAGATGGTCGACCCATTCATCGGGACCGGATATCACGGACACACATTCCCAGGCGCTACTGCTCCGCTGGGAATGGTTCAGCTGAGCCCTGAGACACGGTGGGAGGGCTGGGATGCATGCGCCGGATACCATTACGATGACGACTCGCTCTACGGCTTTGCTCACACCCACCTCTCCGGCACCGGATGCAGCGACCTCGGGGACGTAATCTTCCTCCCCATTACAGACAGCAAGAGCTACGCTGGCCACATCGATGACGAACGCTTGCCCAAGGTCGGTTTCAGCAACGACCGCGAGAGCGCACATGCAGGCTACTACAGTGTGGAGCTGGACAATGGTATCCGCGCTGAGCTTACAGCCGGATCCCTCATGGGCGTCCATCGCTACACTTATCCTAAGGACTCCGGAGAGACCTCGCTGCTGATCGACTTAGTGAATATCAAAGGGGATGAGATCGTGGAAAGCGGACTGGAGCAGACCTCAGATAGTACGCTGAGGGGCTACACGATCACCAACGGCTGGGTGCCTGGACAGCACGTTTACTTTGCCGCCAAGCTTAGCCGTCCGATACGAGAGACCAAACTTTTCCTAAATGGAGAAAAGGTCAATGAGCAGATCGCTCAGGGCGACTCCATCCGTGCGTTACTGTCTCTAGACGCGGGGGAAGACGGCGTTGTGGAGATCTTTGTCGGGCTCTCACAGACATCAATGGAAGCAGCTGAGGCTAATCTCAACGCGGAACTCTCACGGTCCGGCAAGACATTCGACCAAGTCTGTGCCAGCACAGAGAAGCAGTGGAATGACCTCCTCTCCAAGGTAAAGGTAAAAGAGGGGAAGAGGGAGGATCTCACTTGCCTCTACACCGCCCTCTACCACTCCCTCGTAGCGCCGAATAGAACAAGTGATGCTGACGGGAGCTATCGCGGTATGGACGATAAGATCCACCAAGTCTCTGGAGTGAGCTACTCCACTCTGTCGCTCTGGGACACCTTCCGCGCGGAGCATCCTCTCCTCGCTCTGCTCTACCCGGAAGTGGTGCCTGATCTGTGCCGATCCATGATGCAGATGTACCGTGAGCAGGGCGAGCTACCCATCTGGCCACTCTATAGTGGAGAGACCCGAACCATGATCGGTTACCACGCCGTCTCCGTACTGGCTGATGCCTACCTCAGTGGACAGCTTGGCGACCTCGACCCGATGGTGGTGCTCGAGGCTATGATCAAGTCCTCAAATATCAACAAGAAAGGCTCCGATGCCTACACCCGACTGGGATTCATTCCCGCCAATACGCACAACGAGTCCGTCTCCTGCACCCTCGAGTACGCTTATGATGACTGGTGCATCGCTCGGATGGCGGAGGCGCTCGGGGAGAAAGATATTGCAGACACCTACTACCAGCGAGCTCACAATTACATCCACCTCTTCGACGGAAGCACCAAGTTTTTCCGCGGACGTCACGAGGACGGATCTTGGGGAGCCGACTTTGACCCTTACGAGGTAAGCAAGGACTACACCGAAGCCAATGGCTGGCAGTACCGCTTTGCGCCCATGCATGATGTGGAGGGGATGATTGCTCTCCACGGTGGAGCAGAGGAGATGCTTGACGCTCTCGACAATCTCTTCAGCGACACCACACCGGCTGGAGACCTCCAGGACATCACCGGTCTTATCGGGCAGTATGCTCATGGCAATGAGCCGAGCCATCACCTCGCCTACCTTTACAATTACCTGGGTCGCCCCTCCCGTACCCAGGAGCTGACGCGTCAGATCCTGGATGAACTGTACCTCGACACTCCGGAGGGGATCAGTGGCAATGAGGACTGCGGTCAGATGTCTGCCTGGTACCTCTTCACTGCCCTCGGTCTCTATCCGGTGACACCGGCTAGCGGAGAGCTCCAGGTCACCACCCCTCGCTTCCGGGAGGTGACCCTGACGCTCCCGAAGGGCGAGCTCACCATTACCACAGACAAAGATCCCGCAGAGTATCCCTATATCCGATCCGTCAGTCTGAATGGGAAGGAGCTGCGTCGTCTCTTCGTCACCACAGAGGAGCTCGCTCAGGGAGGCACACTCGCCTTTGCGCTCTCCGACAAACCTGTAGATGACTTCCGAGTGGAGGAGAAGCCCTACAGCATGACTCGCAAGGACTTCGTGTCTCCGGTATACAGCTCGGACGACATCACCCTCTTCCACGACCAGGTGAGCGTAAGCTTAGCCACAGCCACCCCAGGAGCGACGATCTACTACACCATCGATGAGGGGGAGAAAAAGGAGTACACCGGCACCCCCATCACCCTCACTCGCAGCACGACCCTCCGGGCTACTGCCGAGAAAGAAGGACTAAATCCCTCGCCCTACACGACGCTCATCGCCACAAGGGCTGAGTATGCCCCGGCTATGGAGGTCACCTCCATTGCCGATGGTGCCAGCTGGACGCTCCACGCAGGATCGGTCGGTAATACGAATCAGATCGCCGCACTTCCTATTGTAGAGCGCGGTGTCTGCGATCAGCCCTCGATAGAGATGCGAGACCGCGAGGATCTCTTTGCGCTCACCTTCACAGGATATATTGATGTACCGGAGACAGATGTCTACGAGTTTCGTCTCACCTCCGATGATGGCTCCGTCTTACGTATCCACGATCGACCAATTGTCCTCAATGACGGCTCGCACGCTTTCGTCTCAGCCACCGGCAAGGCCGCACTCAGTCGCGGACTACACCCCTTCACCCTACTCTACTGGCAGGGCGCTGAGGGCAAGGGACTACGACTGGAGTACCGCCGACGCGGAGAGACTGACTACACCACACTCACCCTCAAGCACTAATGATCCATGAAAGTCATATCTAAGCACCTCCTTATAATCCTGCTACTCATCGGTCTCACTGCAACGGCACAGGAGCCGAGCCGCCAGACCGTCACCCTGCCCTCCACCTACGAGACCGTAACGGTCCGCCCTGTGGGGGGGACCAAGGTACGCAACGTCGTCCTGATGATCGGCGACGGCATGAGCCTCGCACACATCGCTGCCCTTAGAACAGTCAATAAGGGACACATCAATCTCTCCAATGCTCAGGCCACCGGACTTGTCATCACCACGGCACTTGACAAGCTCGTCACCGACTCCGCTGCTGCTGCCACTGCGATGAGCACAGGGCATAAGGCTCGCTACCACACACTCGCTGTAGATAGTCTCGATCGACCCTACGCCACTATCATCGACTACGCGCACAGCGCCGGACTCGGCACTGGCGTGATCAGCACCTGTCGTCTTTACGATGCAACCCCGGCCGCCTTCCTCGCCCACAGCTCTGAGCGAGAGGCACCCTATGAGATCATCGGGCAATTCCCCGACAGCCATTGCGATCTCATCATGGGCGGAGGGGCAAAGGTCTTTGCCGACAGACCTGATGGACGCAACATCTTCCAGGAGATGAAGGAGAAGGGGTATCGTGTCACCCGTAGCCTTAAGGACTTCGCTGCAGGCGAAAAGAGTTCCTCCGGCCGCGAGCTATGTGTCTATGCGGAGAAGGACGTACCTGTGCCACTGGAGCGGGGAGAACTACTCTCCGACGCCTCACGTCTTGCACTTGATCATTTGGCAAAGCAGACCCCTGAGGGTTTCTTCCTGATGATCGAGGGCTCTCAATTGGACGACTATGGTCACACCAACGACCTCGACCTGCTGATGCAGGAGACGGCAGACTTCGATCGCGCTATCGGAGCGGTCATGAGGTGGGCCGAAGAGGATGGCGAGACGCTCGTCATTGTCACAGCGGATCACGAGACCGGAGGACTCACCGTCCTCGGTGGAGATGAGGAGAAGGGCGAAGTGGAGGGAAACTTCTCCACCGGCGGCCACAGTGGCGTGCTGGTACCGATATACCTCTATGGTCCGTCAGCGGACTACTTCACCGGCATCTACCACAATACCGAGATCTACCATAAGGTCATGCACCTCCTCGGACTCTCCGAGCGCTGCACCCACGAGACTGCCAGACCATGAAGCGACTACTTACATCCATCGTCCTATTACTCCTGTGCTTGAGTTCCCTATCGGCGCAGGACCAGCGCGGAGTGCTGCGCTTCAGATCCGACAGCACCTTTCGTATAGCACAGTTTACCGACCTCCACATCGACCCTACCTCAGTCAATACCCCACGCACCTACGAGGTTCTCCGAGAGGTGATCCGCTCTGAGCGACCGGATCTGGTTCTGCTGACCGGTGATGTCATCACTGAGCGTCCTGCGGCAGAGGGCTGGAGGACCCTCACTCGATTCTTTGAGGAGGAGAAACAGCCTTACGGCGTTCTACTCGGCAATCACGATGCTGAGGTGATCTCCAAGGACTCCATCTATGACCTCCTCGAAGGGAAGCCTTACTGTATCAGTCTCAGAGGACCTAGGGAAATTGAGGGCGAGGGCAATCAAGAGATCCGCATCGAGAGTTCCTCCGGAGGGGAGATTGCTGCCCTGCTTTACCTCTTGGACTCGGGGCAGTACTACAGGGACCAATTTATCAGCCACTACGACCACATCCACTTTGATCAGATCGACTGGCTAAGAAGAACTCATGCCCAGACCATCTCTGAGAGTGGTAGGGACGTCATCCCATCCATGCTCTTCTTCCACATTCCCATACCAGAGTTTGAGACACTAAAAGATCAATGGAAAGGACACATCAGCGAGGGCATCTCCTCCTCCACGCTAAATAGCGGGCTCTTCAGCACACTGCTTGACTTAGGCGGCGTAATGGGAGTCTTCTGCGGACACGACCATGCCAATGACGCCCTGGCGATCCGAGACGGCATCACCCTCGGCTACGGACGAGTAAGCGGTCTGGATGCCTATGGAGATCTTCCCAGAGGCGGACGAATGATTGTTCTGCACGAGGGAGAGCAGCGCTTCGACAGCTGGATAGCTACCCCGGAGGGAGGTCGGGAGGCTACCTTCTACTACCCCTCCGGCTTCGACTCCGATGAGGAGCAGTCGGCTCACTATCTGCCGCCACTCTCTCTCGATGCCCGGACTCACGGAGTGAGGTACCGCTACTACGCCGGGACGATCAAGCAGACCGAGCAGATCCCCACCGCCACACTTGTCAAGGAGGGGACCCTCCCCTACCCCTCTATCGAGGGAGCAGATCGGGAGGACCACTTTGGCTACATCTTCGAGTCCCTCATCCGCATACCGGAGCGGGGGCTCTACCGCTTCTACACCTACTCCGATGACGGCTCTGTGCTCTACATTAATGGAGTAAAGGTGGTAGATAACGACGGAGGTCACAGCGCCCGCCTACGGGAGGGAGTAGTCGCACTGGAGGCAGGCTTCCACCGGCTTAGGGTCGACTACTTCGAGGACTATATGGGACAGACACTCGAGGTGGGACTGACCGGAAAGAGTCTCCTACGGCAGCCTATCCCTGAGAGCATGCTATACCTCGAGCCATCTGACGAGTGATATGATACGACTGATACTGCTGACAGACTTTACCGAGTCCTACTCCTACAACCTATTTGCCGGCATACAGGCCTATGCACAGGAGCATGACCGCTGGGCAGTCTGCCGTATGCCGCCGAGCTACAAGAGCCAGCATGGTCTCGCCGGCGTGCTGGAGTGGGCCCGAGCGTGGGAGGCGGATGCGATCATCGGACGCTTCGATGCCGGGGACCGGGTCGAGTCCTTCAGAGAGGCAGGTATACTGGCCATAGCACAGGACTACAAGGTGCCGATTCCCTCGCTGCCTGCCGTCACGGGAGACTACTGCGGGACGGGCGAGATGGCAGCAGAATACTTCATCCGCAAGGGCTTCACCTCCTTTGCCTTCGTTGGCTACCGAGATGTGTTTTGGTCTCAGGAGCGCTACTACGGCTTCCGGTCTTACCTCGAGGAGGCGGGGCTGGCAGATGCTCTGACCGACTACCGTGAGACCTCTATTGACGAGGTGTGGGACTACCGTCAGGAGCGACTGATCAAGTTTCTGGAGGAGCTGCCACCGGAGACAGCAATCTTCGCCTGCGATGACAATGAGGGGATCCGTATCGCTGAGCTCTGCCGTGTCGCTGACATCGGCATCCCCCAGGACGTGGCGATCCTCGGGGTGGACGACGACCGGACCATCTGTGGTCTGGCGGACCCTCCTCTCTCCAGCATCTCACTCGATGTCGTACAGGGAGGATATGAGACGGCAGCACAGATCGACCGATACCTCTCCCACAAGTCCGACAGGGTGGACGACGTAGTTGTCCGACCGGTCCGGATCAGCGAGCGCGCCTCGACCAACATCCTCTCCATCAGCGACCGTGAGGTGGCGAGGGCGATCCGCTTCATCCACGACCACTCCACTCACCCGCTCTCCGTGATGGACGTCGTGCGACAGGTCCCTCTATCGCGTCGACACCTGGAGATACGCTTCAAGAGAGCCACACGCCAGACGATACAGAAGTACATCATGAAGTACCGCGTCGAGAAGCTTGCCCATCTCCTGATCACCAGTGACAGGCCGATCATGGAGCTGGGAGAGGAGATGGGCTTCGGCAGCCCCAAGAATCTCTCCCGCCAGTTTAGGTCCGTCATGGGCATGTCTCCCCAGAAGTACCGACGCCTGCACCACTGCTCCGTCTCCGGGAGCCCAAGCGAGCTCCTAAGAGAGACAGTTGATGAGCGCACGACTAATCCCACACCATGATAGTTATTATGAAAAAAGCAATATGTCTGACCCTGCTGGCCGTGACCGGCACAGTGGCAGTTGCCTCAGCGCAGATCAGCGCAGGAAACGACTCGATCTACAGACTGCCGTACAAGAATACTTATGTGAAGAACGTCTTCGTCACCGACAATGCCTTCCGGACCATGAAGCCCCGGATCACACAGCCCCGCTCATTTGACGAAGCAAGGACTATCCTCCCCTCTCCGATCTGGGAGGGACACGAGGAGGAGATCGGGATGTACTGGGATGCCTGGAGGATAGCTATCGACAACATTCGTCAGCCGGACCCCGGATCGGGCTTTGTCGCCACATATATTGACACGGCCTATAATGGGAACCTCTTCATGTGGGACGACTGCTTCATCCTGATGTTTGCCCGCTACGGAGACCGATTCTTCCCCTTCCAGAGGACGCTTGACAACTTCTACGCCAAGCAACACCCCGACGGATTCATCTGCAGGGAGATCAAGGCGGACGGCGCTGACTGCTTTGAGCGATACGATCCCACCTCCACGGGTCCCAACCTACTCCCCTGGTGCGAGATGGTCTACTACCATCAGTATGGTGATCTCGAGCGACTGCATCGCGTCTTCCCTGTGCTCTGCGGCTACTACGACTGGCTGCGGCTCAATCGCACCTGGCGCAACGGCACCTACTGGAGCAGTGGCTGGGGGACCGGGATGGACAATATGCCACGCGTGCCGGAGGGGTACAATCCGATCTACTCCCACGGTCACATGATCTGGCTCGACACCAATCTCCAGCAGATCATGACCGCCTACCAGCTCCTCGAGATGGGCTTCTACATCGAGCGGTGGCAGGAGATCGAGGACTATGAGACCGAGGCGCTGGCACTCAAGGACTATGTCAATACTCAGCTGTGGGACGACAAGAGCGGCTTCCTCTACGACCAGTACCGCGACGGCACCCTCTGCGACGCCAAGGGGATCGGAGCCTACTGGGCGCTGATGACCGACGTACTGGACAGAGAGCGAATGGATCGTCTCGTGACACACCTGACGAGGGAGAGCGAATTTGCCCGCCCCCACCCCATTCCCTCTCTCTCTGCCGATCACCCCAAGTACCGACCCAATGGTCGCTACTGGCAGGGAGGCGTCTGGCCGGGAACAAACTACATGGTGATCACCGGTCTCTCTCGACAGGGCTACCGTGATCTCGCCTACGACATTGCTTCGAAGCATTATCAGGCGGTACTGGAGGTGTACCGACGGACAGGGACCTTCTATGAGTACTATGCTCCGGAGGCGACTGAGCCGGGATTTATGGCGCGGGATCACTTTGTCGGCTGGGGCGGACTCGCCCCTATCGCTCTCCTGATCGAGTACCTTATCGGGATCAAGGCTGACTACCCCGAGGAGACGATCCGCTGGGACATCCACCAGCTGGAGGCACACGGGATCGAGCGATACCCCTTCGGACCAGATGGTATGGTGGACCTGAAGTGTGCTCGGCGAAGCTCAGCCAATGAGCGTCCCAGAGTGACCGTCCACTCCAATGTACCGCTGACCCTCATCCTCACCTATGGGAAGGGGAAGAGCGAGACACTTCGAATCGAACCGGACCGATAAGGCTGTCAAGTAAAACCATTACGTCGAGTCCCTCTGCATACGGATCAGAAGTGGCTCCGATCTATTACCGGTATTAGTGATGACTAATACCGGTAATAGTGTAAACTAATACCGGTAAAAGAAATTCCCCTGAGGTAGAAGAGTATTTTCCGCTGCTATACTGCGAATAAGAGACGGTAGCATTTCACAGGTCTCAGAGCGAGAGCCGCAGAGAGAGGAGGATCGTCCTCGGTCGGAGGTCGTACCGGTAGGCGTACCTATTGACGGTGTCAAAGGTGAGGTAGCGGTAAGACTGGTGGTTGAGTAGGTTGAGCACCCGGAGGTCGACTGAGAATGACTTCTGACGATAGGAGAGCGTCGTACTGAGCTGGGGGAACGTCCGATCCGGACCCTCAAAAGCGGTATAGGTGGTGACCCGACAGTTTGTCCTCCAGACCACACCTGTAAGCAGCGGCACACTCACACCGGCGCGATGGCTGTAGGAGATGACCGGCTGAGCGTTGGTGCCACCGTAGCTCATCATCGTGCGGCTGAGGTTGTACGAGTAGGAGAGCTCCAGCCCTCGGATCGGCGTGGTGGAGAGCTCAGGTGTGACATACATTGTGGTGGAGCTGTAGGGGAGGAGCACCTCATTTTGCATCACCCGATAGTCGGCACGGGAGACTCCGGTATAGAACCGGAGGGCAGTCTTATAGGCGTGGAAGCGCTTTGTCACCGTGAGGTCACCATTGTAGAGGTGCGAGATGTTATCCGTCTGCAGAGCACCGGTGCCGATCATGTCCTCCTCTATCGTCTGAGTCGCGAGGGTATTGCTCCGGATCCGTGTGTAGCCCCCACTGAGCCGCACAAACCACATCTTCATCGGCTGGCTGAAGCGGTAGTCCCCCGTCACATTGATCATGGAGCTCTCTGAGAGTGTTCCGGAGCCGGTGGTGGTCTGCGTCAGTCCGGTACGAACCGGGGCGGAGAGGAAGGAGGCAGCTCCGCCATAGCCACTGCTGTAGTTGGCACCAAGGCTGACCTCGGAGAAGGGACTTAGTGCAAAGTCTGCCGAAAGAGAGGGGTTGATGGTAAAGATCGGGCGGGAGAGCTTGAGAGGTCGGTCCCCGCTATTGCGGAGCGAGAGGTAGTTGCCCGTGAGTGCCAGCGTGGCATTTAAAACGCAGCGGAGCCCTCGCGGACGGGTATAGGTGTATCCTGTCGATAGCCCGAGTGAAGTCGTGCTCACGTCAAGGTCATTCAGGGCGGTACGCTCGGCACCCTCCCGCTCCTGATAGGTCTCCACATGGTCGCCCGAGTAGGTCAGTCCCAAGGTGCCGTGGAGCCTGTGCGCCCCCTTTGTCTCACTGAGCGTATAGGTAGCACCCGCACCCACGGATCCCCCCTGAGCATACTGCCGAAGAGAGATCTCATCTGCGGATCCGATAGCCATCCACTGATCCGGGATCGTCACGAGACTCACCCGCCCCTCCACTCGGTGGTTTTGGGTCCCGCGACGGCGGCTGTAGGCGATCTCATCGAGGAGAGATAGACCACGAGACTGCTTTTGTACAAAGTGGGATCCGCCACCGCCGAGCAGGGTTGGCAGTTGATCATCAGAAATCTTTCCGTCGAGGACAAAGCTATTACTCAGGAAGTATCCCTCCTGATTGTCCCGATACTCGATCTCCACGCCCGGCAGATGGACGAGAGCAGTGGGATTACTCTCCTCGCTGATCACCGTCCCGTCGGCAAAGTGCCTCTCTATCGCATAGCCGTAGCCGGTAGAGCTGCGTCCATAGCGTGCCTGCACACGGAGCTGCCGATCATCCGAGAGGGCGCGGAGGACCGATCCGGAGACGGAGAGGTCAAGGGGACTGATGTAGAGCTCCCGATCGATCGGCGGCGCAGATACAGAGGCATCGCCGATCACCCGCTCAGCTAGAGCGGTAGGCGAGTCCCCTCTCACGATCAGATCCAGAGCATCATCCCGAGCACGCTCCGTCTGATTGCCTCCAGATAGCAGCGCCATATACTGCATAGAGTGGGCGAAGAGCATCGACGAGAGTGAGGCGTCGTACCGCACCCTACCCCCATAGCCGATCGCTCCATTCCCCGACCAGATGGGGCGGCTCTTCGCTTCCTTCTCCAGTCGGACATTCAGTGCCACGTCATTCGTCGGCACGTCCTTATCTATCTTCCGATCCTGATGGTGCCTCATCACATCCACTGAGGCTACCTTCTTAGCATCCAAGTTTCGTGTCGCCTTGTGGTACTGCCCGCCGAGGAGATCCATTCCCTCAATATAGAAGTGGCTGATCGCCTTACCGAGATAGCTGATCTGTCCCTTGGGATCCACCTCCACCCCCGGCAGACGCTTGATCGCATCCTCCAGGGTGTAATCCCCCGCCTCCGTGAAGGAACGGAGGAGATAGGTGAGCGTATCCGACCGCTCGATGATCGGATAGGCCTCCACCGTCACCTCCTGCAGCTGTGAGACACGCGGAGAGAGACGTAGTGTCACCTCGTGTCGGTCGGGCGTCAGCGAGAGGCTGTCCGTCTCGTACGAGAGATGACTGATAGAGAGATTCATCCTCGGGTAACCGCGATCGGATGTGAGGGCGAAGCGTCCCCCCTTGCGGGTAAAGGCAAAGGCGAGGATCTGCCCCTCGTGACTCAGCGTCACCAGGGCGCCCACCACCGCCTCTCCCTCACCACCGGTTACCCGTCCGGAGAGCTTATACTCCTGAGCAAGAAGCGAGAGTGAGCACAGCAGGAGCAGGAGCGAGAGGAAGTATCGGCGGGGTCTCATCACTTCAGCTCCAGGGGCTGGGTCGTAGAGACAAGAGGTCGTAGTGTAAAGCCATTGATCATGACGACTCTTTGACCATTGTCGTTACTTCGGACAGTCATCTCGGTGACGCCGTCCATGGGGATCTCCGTCTGACGCGACTTTGCCTTAATGAAATCCTGACGGGTAGTCCGGATCGCCATGGAGCGGTCCGGCTCCGGTAGTGGCGTTGTTGCCTTAGCAAAGCGAACCGCCGTGAAGTGGTGCATTCCCTCGGCATCCTCCGCCTCGAGGATCAGACCGGGCAATCCGTGGAGCTTCCATGGACCAAAGGCGGAGGGGATCCCGGGAGCGTACCGTACAACCCAGGTCCGTCCGCCATAGCTACCCGTGGCAGTCTTGCAGCTATAACCGCACACCTCCTTGGTCTCCTCTGAGAGGGTCCAGTCGATCGACATCATCGGCTCGGTGTAGGTGTAGTAGGAGAGTGGGATGGTCTCCATAAGCGTCATCTCTCCACGCCCCAGATCCATAGTAACGCAGGGGTCGAAGTAGAAGAGATTGTCCACCGCAGCCATCTGAAGACTCTGCAGAAGACTGTCCGGTCGGGTGGTCTCGGCCATCAAGGAGTCCACCCGATAAGCGGTATAGTCTCGGCAGTAGCTGCGCTGGTCTCCCATCCGGAGCATCACCAGTGTAGAGAGCTCCTGAGGGAGACTCTCGTTATGCTGCTCCTGAGCACTCATAATAGCAACCATAATGTCCAGGCCGCTATCCCCCTCCTCTGCAGAAGTGGTCGGACCACTGTAATGATACCGGTAGAGACACTCATACTGGTCTGACGGAGTCTGAGCGAGGAGAATGGGGGAGACGGTCAGCAGCAGGAGCACTGAGATAGACAGCAGAAGCGTACGTAAGTGGGAAGGGTTCATAATCTTGTCTGTTGGTGGTTGATACGTGCGCCAAAGATAGCGCATTTTCTCATGACGGAATACACTTCCATGGCTTATATTTGTCTGAAAAGGAGGAAAAGGGTAAATTTGATGACAGGTGCGGCGGAGAGCGCTGGTCGGTGACCTCTTTATGTCGCTACTCCTCGGAGATCCCACAGCACCTACACGTATATAATAGACACCCCTCGGCTGTGCGACGATCTCCCGAGCCGAGTACAACGTAAACCACTTATGGCCACAAATCCGGAAATCAAGAAGTTTGTCGAGGAGCATAAGGATGCCTTCCTTGAGGATCTATTCTCACTCATCCGCATCCCCTCCGTCAGCTCACAGTCATCCCACAAGGAGGATATGGTACGTTGCGCCGAGCGCTGGAGCGAGATCCTCAAGAGCATCGGCATGGATCGCGCAGAGATCCTGCCGACGGGAGGACACCCTGCAGTCTTTGCAGAGAAGAAGTATAGCGAGGAGGCACCCACGGTGCTCGTCTACGGACACTACGATGTGATGCCGGCAGAGCCGCTCGATGAGTGGAATCAGCCGGATCCCTTCGAGCCGGAGATCAAGGACGGCCTGATCGTAGCCCGTGGATCGGACGACTGCAAGGGACAGTCCTCCACGCAGGTACAAGGACTGCGGACCGCCCTTGAGCTGGGTCTGGTGAAGTGCAACGTCAAGGTACTCCTCGAGGGAGAGGAGGAAATCGGATCGATCAATATGGAGAGCTTCCTGAAGAAGCATAAGGATCTCCTCGCCTGTGACGTAATCCTCGTCAGCGACACCGATATGGTAAGCAACGAGGTGCCGTCAATCACCACGGGACTGAGAGGTATGTGCTACTGGGAGGTAGAGGTGAGCGGCCCGAGCCACGACCTCCACTCCGGTCACTATGGTGGTGCCGTAGCTAACCCGATCAACGAACTGGGGAAGATCATCTCCAAGCTCCACGACGAGGAGGGCAAGGTGACGATCCCGGGATTCTACGATGACGTGATCGATATGACCGAGGAGGATCACAAGCAAGTGGCTCAGATCCCTTACGACGACAAGTCCTACTCCGATGCGATCGGCGTGCCCGGCGTACAGGGCGAGGAGGGCTACGTCACCTACGAGCGCAATAGCTGGAGACCGGCCCTGGATGTCTGTGGCATCTATGGTGGATACACCGGTGAGGGAGCAAAGACGATCATCCCCGCTAAGGCGACCGCCAAGATCTCTACCCGACTCGTAGCCAATCAGGATAAGGATAAGATCATCGGCGCCTTTGAGCCCTATATCAAGGAGCTCGCTCCGGACACCGTGCGTGTCAAGGTGACCAACCTGAGCGGCACCGATGCGTACAATTGCCCGACCGACCTACCTGCCTACAAGGTGGCAGAGGATGCCTTTGAGGCTGTATGGGGCAAGCGTCCCATTGCCTATCATAGTGGTGGCAGTATCGGCGTGGTGATCCTCTTTGAGCGGATCCTCCAGACGAAGACTATCCTTATGGGCTTCGGTCTCGGCTCTGACGGCATCCACTCGCCGAATGAGAACTTCCCGCTGACCAACTTCTACAACGGCATCGAGACGGTTGCGGAGTTTTACGCCCGCTTCGGTCACAAGTAATCTATGTCCTCACTACTGATCCAGAATGTACTCCTGCCCTCCGATGACCGTCGGAGGGCAGATGTACTGATAGAGGGAAGTCGGATCTCTAAGATCGGCTCCGTCTCCCCGTCTGACTATCCGGAGGCAGACCTGATCGAGGGGGACGGGCTGGCTATCATACCGGGCTTCGTGAATGGTCACACCCACTCGGCGATGACCTTCTTCCGTGGCTACGGCGATGATCTCAATCTGATGGACTGGCTCAATAATATGATCTGGCCCGTAGAGGCTCACCTCACGGAGGAGGACATCTACTGGGGTGCCCGTGTCGCTACACTCGAGATGGTCAAGAGCGGCACCACAGCCTTCCTCGACATGTACACCCTCCCCGAAGGGACGGCTCGAGCTGTGGAGGAGAGCGGTCTGCGAGCCAACCTTTCTTATACCCTCTTTGACCGATGGGATGAGGAGCGGGCGGCGCTGGACCGCAAGCGGCTGGAGGAGTACCTTCGGCTCTTCAGCACCTTTTCAGATAGGGTGCAGCTATCAGTCGGTCCTCACGCCATCTACACGGTATCGGCTGAGCAGCTCAAGTATGGATCCGACTTTGCGAAGGCAAATGGACTCCTCGTCCACCTTCATCTCTCGGAGACCTACACCGAGTGGCGCGATTGCTGCGAGAAGTACGGCACGACACCGGTTCGCTTCCTCGATCAGATCGGAGTGCTGTCGGACAATCTTGTACTGGCTCACGGACTATGGCTCGACAGCGAGGAGATCCGTATGCTGGCCGACCATGGCTGTAGCGTGGTGCATAACCCTGCTTCGAATATGAAGCTCGCCTCGGGGAGCCAATTCAGATACGAAGAGTTGCGCCGCCGGGGTGTCCGGGTAGGACTGGGGACGGATGGCGTCTCCAGCTCAAATAACCTCGACATGATCACGGCGATGAAGTGCGCCTCCTTTATGGGAAAGAGCTGGAGCGGAGATCCGACGATGAATAAAGCGGGAGATCTCTTCGACAGCGCTACTCGCATCGGAGCGGAAATACTTCGCCTGGAGAGTGGTCGCATTGAGGAGGGCTATCTTGCCGATGTCTGTCTGGTCGACCTCTCCCGACTCGATATGACGCCGACACACAGCTTGATCTCCAACCTCGTCTACGCCACCAATGGCGACGTCATCGACACGACGATCGTCGATGGGAAGGTGCTGATGAGACACCGTGTCATACCGGGAGAGAGGGAGATCAGGGAGCACTTCGAGGAAGTGTCCAAGGAGCTCTTCCGTCGCAGCGGTGTAGCAGTATAATCATATAACACTCAAGAGATGAATCTACAAGACTATCAGGCAGCCGCCGATTACCTCCGTCCATTTGTACCGGAGGGGACAAAGGTGGCGATCACACTCGGAAGTGGGCTCGGGAAGCTCGCTGACCGCATAGAGAATGCTAAGGTAATCCCCTACAAGGACATCCCTAACTTCCCCGTCAGTACGGCGGTGGGACATAAGGGCAACCTGATCATCGGGACGCTGGACGGCGCGCCGGTGATCGCCATGCAGGGGCGATTCCATTACTACGAGGGTTATCCGATGGATAAGGTCACTTTCCACGTTCGAGTCTTCCACCTCTTAGGCATCGAGTACCTCTTTGTATCCAATGCTGCCGGCGGACTCAATACTTCATTCCATGTGGGCGACCTGATGATCATCACCGATCACATCAATTGGCTTCCCAATCCTCTGATCGGGCCCAATATCGATGCCTTTGGTCCCCGCTTCTCAGATATGACTCGCCCCTACGATCGGGGGTTGATCCACGAGGCTGAGAGACTCTCAGGTGAGTTGGGAATCTCCCTCCAGAGAGGGGTCTACGTCGGATGGACAGGTCCCTCCTATGAGACGCCTGCCGAGTGCCGTATGCTCTCCCTCATCGGAGGGGACGCCATCGGCATGAGTACTGTGCCGGAGGTGATCGTGGCTCGTCACTGTGGAATGCACGTCTTCGGGATGTCCTGCATCACCAACGAGTGCTTCAATAATGACCCCGAGTACGTTAACGATGAGAATGATGTGATCCGGGCAGCGGATGCAGCCTCGGACCGCATGACGAAGCTCTTCGGACGACTGATTGCCTCGATCTATGCCTAAGAGTGCCGCAGCCGTTGCTGCTGCCTTACTCTCACTCCTTTGCGCTCTTGCCCACGGGCAGGAGCGCCTTGTGGAGTATGTGGATCCCTTCATCGGGACCACCAATTACGGCACGACCAATCCCGGTGCCCGATGTCCGTGGGGGATTATGTCTGTCACACCCTTTAACGTCATGGGTTCGGACAGCAACACCTACGACAAAGACAGTCGCTGGTGGAGTACACCATACGAGTGGACCAACTCCTTCCTCACCGGCTTTGCGCACGTCAATCTGAGCGGTGTCGGCTGCCCGGATATGAGCTCCCTCCTGCTGATGGCTACGACCGGACCGCTGGAGCCGGACTACCATAAGTATGGGACCGGCTACAGCGCGGAGCGTGCCGAGCCGGGGTACTATGCCGTTCGGCTAGACCGCTACGGCATATCTGCCGAGCTTACCTCCACTCTGAGGACCGGAGTGAGCCGATTCACCTTCCCTGCCGGTGAGAGCCACGTACTACTCAATCTCGGTGAAGGGCTGACAAATGAGTCGGGGGCTTTCCTTAGGCGAAAAAGTGAGACTGAGATCGAGGGGATGAAGCTACTGGGGAACTTCTGCTACGATGTCCCTCAAGCGGTCTATCCGATCTACTTTGCCCTCCGTGTGTCCAAAGCGCCCAAGCAGACCGGCTGGTGGAAGCATCAGCGCCCGATGACTGCCGAGGCGGAGTGGGACCAACACGCTGGTAGGTATAAGGTCTACACAAAGTACGGACGGGAGATTGCCGGAGACGACATAGGCGCTTACTTCACTTATGATACAAGTGAGGGGGAGTCGATCGAAGTCCGACTTGCCGTCTCTTTCGTCAGCACAGAGAATGCCTGGCAAAATATGGAGGCGGAGACGGCGAAGCTCTCTTTCGCTCAACTCCGGGAGCGTGCCTCCTCAAGCTGGGAGAAGGAGCTGAGCCGCATCACCGTGGAGGGCGGTACTGAGGAGCAGCGGAAGGTCTTCTACACAGCACTCTACCATACGATGATCCAGCCGAGCATTCTCCAGGATATCAATGGTCAGTACCCGACTATGGAGAGCGACAGCGTGGGACAGACGGCACACGACCGGTATACCATCTTCTCTCTATGGGACACCTACCGCAACGTCCACCAGCTGATGACCCTGGTCTATCCGGAGCGGCAGCTCGATATGGTTCGGTCGATGATCGATATGTACCGGGAGGGGGGCTGGCTGCCCCGCTGGGAACTGATCGGGCGTGAGACGCTCACGATGGAGGGAGATCCCGCCATACCGGTAATCGTCGACACGTGGCTCAAGGGGCTTAGAGGCTACGACATAGAGACTGCCTATGAGGCAATGCTTAAGTCTGCTACCCTGCCGAGTGAAGCAAATCTCCTGAGGAGGGACAACGATGACTACCTCCGACTCGGATATGTACCTCTTAGGGGAAAGTACGACAACTCGGTTTCCCATGCACTCGAGTACTGCGTAGCGGATCATGCACTAAGCATCCTCGCCGACTCACTCGGGCACAAGAAAGAGGCGGAGCGCTTCTATAAGCAGAGCCTCGGCTACAGACACTACTTTGACCCGGAGACAAAGACGCTTCGGCCTAAGCTGCCTGACGGCTCTTTCCTATCGCCCTACGACCCTGAGCTGGGGAAGAACTTTGAGCCCAATCCCGGATTTCACGAGGGTTGCGCTTGGAATTACGCCTTCTTTGTACCCCACGACATCCCCGGGCTGGTCCGTCTTCACGGCGGGCGAGAAGCCTTTATCCGTCATCTTCAGAGCGTATTTGATGAAGGGTACTACGACCCCTCCAATGAGCCGGACATTGCCTATCCCTACCTCTTTACCTATTTCCGTGGAGAGGAGTGGCGGACGCAACAGTTGGTGAGCGAATTGCTGGCAAAGCACTTTCGAGCGACACCTGACGGGATCCCGGGAAATGACGATACCGGCACCATGTCCGCCTGGGCGGTCTTCTCTATGATGGGCCTCTACCCAGACGTACCCGGCGTACCTGAGTATGCCCTGACGGCACCCACCTTTGATCGGATCACAATCCGTCTCGACTCGAGCTGGTACGGCTCCGACCGACTCATCATCGAGGGGGCACCGCGAGACGCAAAGAGCTATATCAAGGGAATACGCTTCAATGGTAAGCCACTCAAACGTCACAGGATCTCGCACGAGATACTGCGGCAGGGCGGCGTGCTGAGCTACGAGTACTAAGTCATGAGCTTAGAGCGAGATATTGCGCGGAAGTTCCTCTACAGCGAGACTGCGAAGCCCCGGCTGCGACCGGTGGTGAAGGTCTCGACCATAGGTATAGCCTTGGGGATCCTGCTGATACTGATCTCCTTCTTCATCATTGACGGCTTCAAGCAGGAGATACGAAGCAAAATCGACGGTTTCATAGGCAGTGTGAAGATCTCCAATCCGGACAATACATTCAATAGGTACACCATTCCGCTGGATCTCCCCGAGGGTCTGACCGACAGCCTGAAGGCGATCGCCCGAAGTCGTGACCCCAAGGCTGCAGTCTACACATTCGCCGATGAGATGAGCCTGATCAAGGTCGACTCCACCTTCCGTGCAGTCGCCTTCCATGGAGTGGACTCACTCTTCAATGCCGACTTCTTTGCGAAGTATATGGTTGAGGGAGAGATTCCACGCTTTACGGGCGAGTCGGATGAGGAAGTGCTGATGTCGACGACGCTGGCTAAGCTCTTTGATCTTAAGGTGGGCGACCGCTGCCTCTCCTACTTCACCGATGGGGAGAGTTTCAAGGTTCGTCGTCTCACGGTAGCCGGGCTATTTTACACCGGATTTGAGGAGTACGATCAGGCACTGCTGGTGGGGGATATCCGGTTGGTCCGTTCCGTCGCCGGCTTCGACGACGACCAGGTCGGGGGCATACAGATACACCTGACCGACCACAGTCAGGTCGGACAGGTCTTCGACCACTGCTTTGACTACTTAGCGGACCGCAATGGGCGGTATGAAGAGCGATACACGATGTTCACCTCCGAGGAGCTCTACCCGGGCATCTTCAGCTGGCTCGGTCTCTTGGATGCCAATGTCTATATGATCCTAGCGCTTATGATCGTCGTCGCCGGCATTACGATGATCACCGGCATCATCGTCCTTGTATTGGAGAAAGTGCGCGCCATCGCTCTCCTAAAGACGCTCGGTCAGTCGGATAAGTCGCTGAGGAGGGTCTTCCTCCACATATCAGCATTCGTGCTGGGTCGCGGCGTGCTGTGGGGCAATGCCCTTGCGCTGCTCCTTGCAGGCATACAGATGACCTGGAAGCCACTTAAGCTCGACCCCTCACAGTACTACACCGCCTATGTGCCGATGGAGATCCGGTGGGAAACCCTTCTCTTCACTAATCTCATCATCGTCATCTCTGTCCTGCTCCTGGTGCTGATCCCCACACGGGTGATCGGCAAGATTCATCCGGCGCAGGTCCTAAGATTTGAGTAAAACCAATAGAGTATATACCATATGTCTACAACCAATCTCAGCAACTACGACCCCACGACCATCCCTGACGCGACCGGCAAGAGAGTCGCCCTCGTCGTCTCCGAGTGGAATGATCAGGTCACGAATAGTATGGCCCAGGGCGCCATCGACACGCTCAAAGAGTATGGCGTGCAGGAGGAGGATATCCTCGTGGAGTATGTGCCAGGAAGCTTCGAGCTCATCTATGGCTGCAACCGAATGCTCCAGACAGAGGAGCTCGACGCGATCCTCGCCATCGGCTGTATCGTCCAGGGCGAGACGCCCCACTTCGACTACCTCAGCCAGTCGGTCGCCGTCAACCTCGGCAAGCTCAATGCCGACACCATCGACGTGCCGATCATCTTCGGTGTCCTCACCACCAACACCATGGAGCAGGCGACCGACCGCTCCGGTGGTAAGCATGGCAATAAGGGCATCGAGGCAGCCGTCACAGCCCTTAAGCTCATCGGCCGCTTCGGCAGATGAAGCTTGACATCCTATTATGAGAAAAGGCTTCTGCAATTGCAGAGGCCTTTTTTCTTTTTAGATATAAATGAGATAGCCGGCTAGTCCGGAGAGGATCATCAGCAGGATGGGATGGACCCACCGCTTAAGCATACAGACGAGACAGGCGAGGAAGAGGACGATACTCCATACGTCGATGAAGTTGTCCGGAGTCATCAGGAGCAGAGCGGCAGAGGCTATGAGACCTGCCGTTACCGGTCGGATCCCGACAAAGAGTCCCTGTACATGCTTATTGTCGATGAAGCGCCTGTAGGCACGACTGATGAGGAAGCAGAGGACAAAGGAGGGAAACATCACCGCCAGTGTGGCTGCGACTGAGCCGAGCACATTTCCTCCGGTGACGGTATAGCCAATATAAGTAGCGCTATTGATCCCGATCGGACCCGGTGTCACCTGCGAGATAGCTACGATGTCAGTGAATTCCTGCATCGTCAGCCAGTGGTAGTGATCCACAACCTCCTCCTGGATCAGCGGCAGCATGGCATACCCCCCGCCAAAGCCAAGGAGACCAATCTTAAGGTAGACCCATATAAGCTGCAGGTAGATCATCCCTTATCCGGCTCATCAGTGTGTCGCACTGACTTGCGCAGCACGACAGAGTAAAACCATCCTCCCAGTGCACCCACTATAATGACCACAACGGGGCTCACCCCGCCAAGCCAGATCAGCAGGGCCGAGGTGATCGGGATCCATAGCCAATAGTAGGGAAGTCGAAGCCCCCGCCAGAGCTTCACCACCGGTGCTACGATCAACGCGACAACTGCGGGACGAATGCCATTAAAGATCGCATCGACAGTAGGATTATCTCTATAAGAAACGGCAAAGATGGCGATCGTCAGCATAATGAGGAAGCTCGGCAGTGTCGTCGCAATACCTGCAAGCACTGCTCCTATCGGGCCCGCCAGTCGCATACCTATGAATATGGAGATATTGACTGCAAATACCCCCGGCAGCGACTGTGTCAACGCCAGTAAGTCAATAAACTCCTCATCCTCGAGCCAGTGATACTTCTCCACCACCGTCTCGCGGATCATCTCTATCATCGCGTACCCTCCACCAAAGGTGAAGCCACCGATGACAAAGAATGAGCTGCAGAGTCGCCAAAGGAGCCGAGAGCGAGTCTCCTCCTTCGTCTCCTTGGTGTCAGAGGTCATAAGGGATCAGTTATCAAAGCTCTCCCAGAGGATAAATACCGGTCGATCGGTTCGGATCGCCTTCTTCATCGGAGTCAGTTCGCCACTCTTGCGGTCCCGCTTATAGAAGCTCACCAGCGAGTCGTCTCTCTGAGCAACGGCGATATAGCTGTCGTCGGGGCTGATCGCGAAGTGACGCGGATGACGTCCCGTGGGAGTAGTCGAGAGGTAGGAGAGCCGCCCACTCTGCTTATCGACGCGGAAAGAGATGATCGCATCCTGCCCTCCGTCCCTGTGGCTGGTGTAGAGGAAGTGACCGTCGTGGCTGAGGGCAATGTGTCCCCCGCTCTTCCCCGTGCGGTGTGTGGATATGCGCTGGATCTCAGTCAGTACGCCGTTGTCGTTGCGGTAGACAAAGATCTGAGGAGTGAATTCGCAGACGACGTAAGCAAACTTGTCGTTCTTACTGAGGATGATATGCCGGGGACCGGAGCCCTTGGGGAGTGTGATCTGATTGGCATCAAGGGTGATCGGCGGCGTATCGGTGTGGATGCCGAAGTGGAGGACCTTATCCAGTCCCAGGTCGGTAGCAAAGAGCTGCGAGCCGTCCGACGTGAAGTAGACCGAGTGGGGGTGAGACACGCCCTTATCCCCTATCTGAATATGCCAGTCTACCGGTGCCAGCACACCCTTGCTGTCACTCTCCGTGAGGCTTATGCTCCCTCCTGCATAGTTGGCCGACACTACATAGGAGCCGTTGGTCGTTACATAGGTGGGACCCTCTCCTATGGTGTAGGTCTTGCTGAGGAGGCTAAGCTCACCGCTACTGGGATCAAGCTTGTAGGAGGAGAGCGTCGACTCACGCTCCGTCTCGTTGGTCACAAAGAGCGTGCGACGATCCTTGCCGAGCACCATAAAGGAGGGCGAAGCCGCCGAGACTGTCCCGGTATGCTCCATAGCCATAGTGACCGGATGAAGCGTAAAGCTCTGTATCTCCCCTTCGTCAGGCGTACTTCCGAGCGATCCGACAAGCATGACGTAGTGATGATCCGTCGTAGTCTCCGCAGCCTCATCTCCATACTCATGGGTGGTCTGACGGAGCAGCCCGCAGCCGGTGGTGAGGAAGGCGGCAAGCGAAGCGACGATGGCAGGACGAAGTATCTTGGCGTAAGTATTCATATTTATCTCGATTGGACTATTTATCATCTCTTCTCACCTGGGTGCGACGAGCAGCCAGATCCCTCAGGTCGAGGAAGTTCTTAGCGGTATCAAACTGGTCAGCGGCATGGTACGAGGAGCGCACGAGCGGTCCACTCTCCACATGCTTGAGACCGATCGCCCTACCCTCCTCGGCATAGACCCTGAAGCGGTCCGGGTGGATGTACTCCACGACAGGGATATGCTGGCGCGTGGGACGGAGGTACTGACCGATGGTCATCGTCTGCACGCCTATATCGTAGCAGTCGCGCATCGTCTCCAGCACCTCCTCCTCTGTCTCGCCGAGCCCAAGCATAATGCCGGTCTTAGCGATGAAGCCCTGGTCAGCTATGTGTCTCAGCACGTCAAGGCTCCCATCGTAGGTTGCCCGGTAGCGGACATGCGGGGTCAGGCGTCGGACGGTCTCCACATTATGGCCCACCACATCAGGACCCGCCTCGAGGACTGTATCGACAGCGCTCATGTCCCATCTGAAGTCCGGTATCAGCACCTCGATCTTTGTCTCCGGTGAGAGCCGACGGATGGCACGGACCGTCTCGGCCCAGTGTGCTGCGCCACTGTCCTCCAGATCATCCCGATCCACCGAGGTGACGACGGCGTAGCGTAGACCCATCTCTCGGACGCTTCGAGCTACGGACTCCGGCTCGTCAGGATTGAGGGCCGGCGGCTTACTCATGTAAGCGGTGGCGCAGAAGCGGCAGCGCCGGGTGCAGTAGTTTCCCCCGATCATAAAGGTGGCAGTGCCGTGACTCCAGCACTCCGCCCGATTGGGGCACTTACCGCTGGCGCAGATCGTATGTAGCCCGCCAGAGGTGATGGTGTGGGAGGTATGGCTGTAGCTGTCGGTACTGCTGAGATCGATCTTCAGCCAGGCCGGCTTGCGTGGTTCGTCTCTCATCATGGACGAAGGTGGGTAATGAAGTGATCGGTGATCTGGCGGTAGAGGTGATTGCGGGTATTTCCACCGTAGATACCGTGATTCTTGTCCGGA
This sequence comes from Porphyromonas bennonis DSM 23058 = JCM 16335, assembly GCF_000375645.1. GTDB lineage: Bacteria > Bacteroidota > Bacteroidia > Bacteroidales > Porphyromonadaceae > Porphyromonas_A > Porphyromonas_A bennonis. The sequence goes on from NZ_AQWR01000002.1 coordinate 68,348, forward strand.
TAAACGAGCATCCGGAAGTCCTTGTCCGCCTCCACAAGGGCGGGGACGAGGTGCATCGTATTCTGGAAGTGGACGTTGTCATCCGCCGTACCGTGGCAGATCAGCAGTGCGCCCTCCATCCCCTTGATATAGGTTGCGACAGAGGTCTGCTCGTAGCCCTTAGGGTTCTCCTGCGGAGTACGCATGTACCGCTCGGTGTAAATGGTGTCGTAGAGGCGCCAGTCGTAGGGCGGAGCGACAGCAACACCGGCACGGAAGGTCCCCTTGCCGCGTGCCATCGTCATCAGGACATTGTACCCGCCGAAGCTCCAGCCGAAGATACCGATCCGGTCACCATCGACGTAGGGCAGCTTCCCGAGCGCATGTGCCGCCTCGATCTGATCCTGACTCTCGAGATATCCCATCCGGAGGTAGGTGCACTTCTCGAAGTCACTGCCACGACCTCCCGTACCGCGTCCGTCTATGCAGGCGACGACGAAGCCCTGAGTGGTGAGGTACTCCTCCCAGCCGAAGGAGAAGTCATTGAGCGCCGACTGCGATCCGGGACCACTGTACTGCGTCATCACGACCGGGTAGCGCACCCCCTCTCTGTAGTCAGTCGGGCGCATCACCCAGCCATTGAGCCGCTGACCACTCTCAGTCTCCAGGGTGATAAACTCTCTCTTGCCGTAGGTGAGCGGGGCGATCCGCTTGGCGAGTGCAGCATTGTCCTCCAGCACCCGAAGCTCCTTCCCGTCCTTAGTACGGTGAATGGTGTATCGCGGCACCTCAGTAGCGGAGGAGTGGCTTAGCAGGTAGTAGCTCATATCGTCGCTGAAAGTGACATCGCTCGTCCCCGACTCCGGAGAGAGGAGGCGGGTGCGCCCCTTTGCATCCCTCGCTACCACGACCCGATCCATCGGCGTGGGTGAGGCAAGCCGGTAGTAGATCTCTCCCGATGGCGATACGCCATAGAGCTCCTCCACGTCAGCATCCTCATCCGTCAGCCGTCCGGCGAGGTTGCCCTCGGGGGTATACTTGTAGACTCTCGGACGACCGTCCCGCTCGCTGACGAGGTACGCTGCCGAGGGCGTGATCTGCATCTGCAGCACCTCCGCATGCTCATCTATATACTTGTCGTCCTTGTCCTGCAGCCAGAGTCTGGCGATGCGGCTACCGGGATTGACCCGATAGATACGGAGGTCGTTCTGATTGCGATTGAGGGTAAAGACATAGAGCTGCTCGCCCTCAAATCCGAGCCTCGGGATGTAGAGCTCCTCCTCGCCCAGCTCCTTCTCCATGATCGGCACATTGCGCCGATTGTCCACCTCGTAGAGCCAGAGGGAGACCTTGGAGTTTTGCTCGCCTGCCTTGGGGTACTTATACGAGTAGATGTAGGGGTAGCCGCCCTTGCCGTACATCGTCATGCCGATCATCTTCACATCGCTCTCATCGGTCTTGGCGTAGGAGAGGTACTTGCTATCCGGGCTCCAGCTCAGCAGGCGGGTCAGATAGAGCTCCTCCTCGTAGACCCAGTCGGTCACGCCATTCATCACGTGGTTGCGCTTCCCGTCCGTCGTCACCCTGACCTCCGTGTCGTAGTCAAACTTCTTCACGTACAGGTCATTGTCGATCACATAGGCGCACATCTTACCATCGGGGGAGAAGGTGGGGATCCGCACCTGCCCCTTAGTCTCATTGAGGGGAGAGATCATATTGCGCCGTACATCGTAGTGGTACGCCGTATAGGAGCGACTGCGCCGGTAGATCGGCGCCGTCTCCCGCAGAATGATCATATGGAAGCCATTGTCGCTGATGAGATAGTCGTCAAAGGTCTCGAAGGAGCACTCCCGTGCCTTGGCGGTATCAAAGAGTATCGCCTCCTCCTTCCCGGTCGCATACGAGTAGCGCACCACCCGCTTATGGTCAGGACTAATCACCGTGAAGGAGTTGCCGTCGCCACGGAGCGAGCGGAAGCCGCTGCCTGCGCTGCGAGGGTAGTAGACCCCACGATTGATGTCCGGTAGCGTGAGGCGACCGGACTTTTCCTGAGCAACTGCGGGCATACTGCCGACCATCATAGCGACAGCTGCCACACCGATAAGGATCTGTGATAGCTTCATGAGTAAGGTACTTGAGGTAAGCTGTTCGTTCTTTTCATGTCTCGCAAATATACCTTTTTCTCTCGTCCCCTATCGTAAGGGAGCTCTACGAGATCAGAAAAACGCACTCGGACTGTAGGCAGATGGTGTCTGCAAACTAATACCGGTATTAGTGATCACTGTAGTCGGTATTAGTCGACACTATTACCGGTAATAGATAAGTCTAATATCGGTAACAGAAATGGAGGAGTGGTAACTGCTGGCTTCCAGGCTGGTGTAGGCGTGTCTCTGGAGTCCTCAGCGGGACCATAGTTCCGATGGTTATTCCTTGTGCGGTTGTCCTACTTCCCAAGCCCGTAGGAAAAGAGCTCAAATACTGAGCATTTGTGGAGGTGGGAGAAAAATTGGAACTTTGTGTCAGCCTGCCACAGACGTCTGTGGCATGAACTTCGTGCAACTAACTATGAATAAGATACTCCCTCTCCTAACGGCGAGTCTCCTCGGGGGGCTCTGCCTCTCTGCCTCTGCTCAGAGCGACAAGACGACCACCACCGACCCTCATCTCTCTACCTCTCGAGCCATTGATATATACAGGAGTGTGCTGGGTAATGTCTCCACGCTCTACGTCGATACCTTTGATATGGAGAAGGTGACCGCCCAGGGACTCAATATGACGCTCTCTCAGCTGGATCCCTACACCAATTTTTTCCCTGAGACAGATCGGGCGGACTTTGCCTTCATGACCACGGGTGAGTATGGCGGCATCGGTGCCTATATCCTGCAGGTGGACTCAGTGGTCTACGTGCGGGAACCTATGCCGGGCTCTCCAGCCGCTAAGGCGGGACTGAGACCTGGAGATGCCTTCCTCGAGATCGACGGCAAGAGCGTCGTACCGGGGACGTCGTCCCTGATCAGCAATAAGCTGAAGGGACCGATCGACACCGATGTGCAGGTCTGTATCCTCCCTGTCGGGCAGACCGATCCGGTGGAGAAGACGCTGACGCGAGCTAATGTGGTGGTGGACCAGGTGGTCTACAGCGCCATCTATGGCGATCGCATCGGGTACATTAGGCTAAGCTCCTTTACCGACAAGAGTGCTGCTGACGTGCGGCGTGCTTACGAGCGGCTGAGCAGCTCGGGGAAGCTGAAGGGGCTGGTGCTGGATCTCAGGGGAAATACCGGCGGTGTGCTGGATGGAGCGATAGATATCGTGGGGATGTTTGTCCCCAAGGGTACTAAGGTAATGGAGACCAAGGGTCGTCTGCCCCAGTCCGGGCAGGAGTACCGGACTTCGGCTGACCCGATCAGCCTTGACCTCCCCCTGACCGTGCTGATCAATGGCTCCTCCGCCTCCGCCAGCGAGATCGTCGCCGGCTCTCTGCAGGATCTGGACAGAGCCGTACTAATAGGGAGTAAGAGCTTCGGGAAGGGTCTGGTGCAGTCTACCCGCCCCACCCCTTACAACGGTATCCTCAAGGTAACGGTGGCACGATACTACATCCCGAGCGGACGATGCATCCAGCAGCTAGACTACAGCCACCGCAATCCCGATGGCTCGGTGGCAGCCGTACCGGATAGTCTCACGAAGACCTTCCACACCGCTGCCGGTCGTATCGTGCGTGACGGCGGCGGCATACGACCTGACATTAAGGTGGAGGACGAAGTACTCACGGAGCCCATTCTCTCACTCTCTCGTAAGGGGACGCTTTTCCGATACGCCACCCGGCTCGCCGCCGAGCGCCCTGCCCCTAAGAGTAGCCGAGAGATCAGCGTCAGTGCGGACGACTACGAGGCTCTGGTGGACACGCTGGAGGCGGACCACTTTACCTACGGAGAGATGAGTGCCAAGGCACTCGAGCAGCTGAGAGAGCTGGCTGACTTTGAGGGCTATGCCGAGGGGAGTAAGACTGAGTTTGATGCACTGAAGGCAAAGCTGACCCCTTCGCTTCGGAGGGACATAGCACCGCACAAGGAGCTGGTGCTGGATCTGCTGCGAGGGGAGATGGCGATGTACTACTTTGGCTCACAGGGCTACTATGCGGTGATGATGGAGACTGATCCCTCGCTGAGGGAGGCGGTAAAGCTGCTGGAGGAGCCGCAGAGATACCGTGAGCTACTCACTCCTAAGGGCAAGAGCGATGGCAAGGAATAAGGGCGGACTGGTCTACTCGACCGGTAAGGAGACGATGGCTTCGCTCCTCGAGGGACTTTCCCTGGAGGATCAGGAGGAGACGCTCCCAAAGGAAGATCAGGAGCTCAGGGTGCGGATCGAGCGGAAAGGACGCAAGGGGAAGACAGTAACGCTGATCACTGGCTTCGTCGGACAGACTGCCGATCTGGAGGAGCTGGGCAAAGAGCTAAAAGCAAAGTGTGGCATCGGGGGGAGTGTCAAGGAGGGAGAAGTTATCCTCCAAGGGGAGCTGGTCGAGAGGGTGGTCGCGCTCCTGAGAGAGATGGGATATACGAGGACGCGAGGATAGTAATGAACAGGAAGACACTCACGGTATACTCTGCCTCAGCTGGAAGTGGCAAGACATATAACTTGGTTAAGGAATTCCTGCTGCTCCTTTTTCTTAATCATTATGCTCCACACTCAGATCTCTCAGAGGACAGTAAAGCAACCGAGTCGAAGGAGAAACCGTACAACTTCGGTTTCCAGGGTATCCTGGGCGTCACCTTTACGAAGAAAGCGACCCTGGAGCTCAAGCAGAGGATCCTCTGCGAGCTGATTCGCCTGAGCGAGGTAGAGCCTGGGGATGAGATCACGGGGATCTCCAAGGATGTCATCAAGGAGCTGAGCGGTCTGGTCGGCAAGACAGTGAAGGAGCTGAGTATCGACCTACCAGACCTCAGCAAGGACGCTGTAAAGCAGATCCTTGAGGACTACAGCCACTTCAATGTCCGGACCATTGACTCATTCTTCCAGGAGGTGCTCCGATCACTGCGTCACGAGATCACAGGTCAGAGCGTCTCCGGCTCCTACCAGATCGAGCTGAATGTGGAGGAGGCTGTCAACCTCGCCATCGATAACCTAAAGCTCGAGATGGACGCCGACACCTACGGCGAGATATCCAAGGTGGTACTGACCTTACAGAACAGCTCGATCGGCAAGGAGAAGCAGGTGGACCCCTTCAAGGAAATCGCTGACATCGCTAAGCACCTCATCAATGGCGATGAGTGGGAGCAGATGAGAGACCTGCTCAAAGTCAACAGCGTGCCAGAAATTCAGAGACAGATAGATCAAGTCATCCATGATACGGAGAAGGAGTTTGAGAAGATCGTAGCGATCGGTCAGCAGCTACGGGGGTATGATCTGTCGAGATGGAAGACGAAGATCAACATGCTGCTGAGCAACGAAGACATTATATCCGGCTTTGTAGATGGTAAGCTAACAAGCGAAGTGGTGAGCTCATGGGAACTGACCAAGAAGCAATCTAACTTAGCAGACTCTGTCTATCCTCTGAGGTCTCAGGTGAGTAAATTGCTCGATGAGGATAAGATGAGGACATACATCTCAGCCTGTCTTCTCTCAGACTACCTTCCCTATCTATCTGTGCTTACTGAGATGGTACGCGCCGTAGAGGAGTATGAGCATCAGAATCACCTGCTCCTTATTCCCAGGGTTAATCAACTCCTTGATCAGATCATAGACGGAGACGACACTCCCTTTGTCTACGACCGAGTGGGTGTGCGACTGCACCACTTTGTAATCGATGAGTTTCAGGACACCTCCAGGCTGCAGTGGTCCAACTTCCGACCGCTCATCGACGAGGCTCGCAGCAGTGGACATGAGAACTTCGTCGTCGGTGATGCCAAGCAGAGTATCTATGCCTTCCGCGGAACAGATAGCAGCAATTTCATCAACCTGGTGGATAAGAGCAAAACCGGATCTGATAACACCTCAGAGGTTATCAATCTGCCTAATAACTGGCGAAGCGACGAGAGGATCATCTCCTTTAATAACGAGTTCTTTGCAGACATCTATAATTATAATGGCTACTACACAGAGAAGTACGCCACCGACCTGACTAAGCTTCATGAGACGGTATACGAGAGGGAAAATGTAGAGCAACAAGTCCCCGATCAGAAGAAAGGCACAGGCTCCGGGTACGTCGAGATCTCCGTCCTACCGGATAATAAAAAGGACGAGAGCATACCCGATATAGAGACCTACCTTCACAGCTGTCTCAAGGATCTCTTCGCTCGCGGGTATCAGCCGGGGGACATTGCGATCTTATCTCGGGGTAATAAAGAGTGTGCCGAGGTCGCCACATGGCTTACCGAGTGGGCTGCTGAGGAAGATGAAGAAGCAGGTAAGTATGACTTTGTGAGCAAGAGCGCCCTCAGCCTGACCAGCTCTGTCGTGATCCGTCTCCTTAGGACTCTGATCCGGGCTCTCTCATCCCCCTCTCCTCAGAGCGAGAAGCTGCTGAGACTGATGATTCAGTCCTTTGTACGCAGCAGAGATCTTGAGAGCGGCGAGCAGCAAGTGGAGTCGCTCTACAATAGCCTTATGGACCTCTCCACCACCGGTCTGTCTGTCTATGAGTTTCTCCTCAGAGCCATTGATCTCCTCGGTGAGCTGCCGGTCGAGGAAAGACTCTATGTCAATTCCTTTATCGATCTGGCTTATTCATACAGCAGGCGGAGTCCGGACCTGTCGATTCGGCAATTTGACGACTGGCTCGACCAAAGGATAGATAATGCTAAGGTCGATATGGGGAGCGGCGAGCTAAACCGCATCAATGTTCTGACGATACACGACGCAAAAGGGTTGGAGTTTCCCGTCGTCATACTCCCATTCGCTGACTGGAACATCTACTCGACGAATAGAAGAAAGAGGGATCTCCGTCTGATCCTGATCGCAGAGGATGATCCTAATCTATCCTCAGATCTTAAGCCGGGCATCTATCTGATCGACATGAACGATAGGAAGCGGGGACTAGCGAGCAGTCTGGCACCCATCTATGAGGCAGCGAGAGAATCGAGCTACATGGAGGAGACCAATATCCTGTATGTCGCTTTTACCAGGGCTGTCATCGAGCTCCATGTCTTCACAAGGCCAACATCCGAAAGTGGCAAGGTGCTCAAGATAAATAATATCATCCTCGATCGTATGAACAAATTAGGCGACCTTAGAGGTGATCTTATCATAGAGGAGAGTCAAGGCATCCCGGTGTGGCGGAGCAACGTAGCAGAGAAGCCACAACGGAAACAGGAGGATGGAGCAACCACGCCGAGCCATAATCAGACGACCCTCGACAGTCTCGTAAGCATTGTGGACCTGGAGGATCTAAAGGTTAGAGATGAGTATGCGGATGAGAAGACTGACTTCGGCATCCTCATCCACAGGCTGATGGCGTCGGTCTACAGCAAGGAGGACGTCGAGCCCCTGCTCGACAAGCTCCACCAGAGCGGCAGGATAAGCTCCGAGGACTACGAGACCTTGCTGCAAAACTTCTCCTCTGCGATGGAGGATCTCACCTATGCCTCTTGGTTTCCGCCCAGAGGTGAAGCGGTTGTGAGGACAGAGGCGACCCTATTTGACTCAAAGATCAATCAGGAGCAGCGACCGGACCGCATAGTGATCCGGAGCGATAGCGAGGGGAAGCGCCATGGCGTGATCATCGACTACAAGCTCGGTGAAGAGCCAAGCTCGATACCCGACGCTTATAGCCGACAGGTCCGGAGGTATGTCGAACAGCTCCACAAGAGTGGCGTGGAGAGTGTGACCGGATATTTGTGGTACCTTCGCAGTCCTAATGGTATAATCAAGGTGTGCTGATGAGTACGACAACATTACTGGGTCTGACATTAGACGAACTGACCTCCCTCGTGCAGGAACTCGGGGAGCCGAAGTACAGGGCGAAGCAGCTCGCTGAGTGGCTCTACGTCAAGCGTGCCACCACCCTCGATGAGATGACCAATCTCCCTAAGGCACTTCGCTCCAAGCTAGAGGCCGGCTATACCATCGGTCGCAGCCCGATCGCACTCACGCAGGTGTCCCGGGATGGGACAGAGAAGTATCTCTTCCGCAAGCTGGATCGCCCGGAGCAGACCTTTGAGACCGTCTATATCCCTGAGGATGATGGTCGGGCGACGCTCTGCATCTCCTCACAGGTGGGCTGCCGAATGGGGTGCCGCTTCTGCGCCACAGGGCAGATGGGATTCCACGGACATCTCACCGCAGCAGATGTGATCAATCAAGTACTAAGTGTGCCCCACTCTGACGCCCTCACCAACGTCGTCTTTATGGGAATGGGCGAACCGCTGGATAACTATAAGGTTGTCGCCTCCGCCCTAGAGATTATGACCTCCGACTATGGACTTGCTTGGAGTCCGAAGAGGATCACCGTTAGTACGATCGGTCCTCGGGTCGGACTGACTCGCTTCCTCGATGAGCAGCGGGCCAATCTGGCGGTTAGTCTCCACAGTCCCTTCCCCGAGGAGCGGGCTGAGATAATGCCTGTGGAGGGGCTCTTTCCCATTGAGGAGGTAATCGAGACCTTGGGTAAGAACGACTTCTCCGGTCAGCGGAGACTATCCTTTGAGTACATCGTCTTCGGCGGGCTCAATGACGACCTCCGCCATGCTAGGGCACTGGTGGAGCTGATCCGTCCTCTCCGATCCCGGGTCAATCTGATCCCCTACCACCCGATCGACGGACTACCCTATCACGCCTCGGACAGGGCGGTGATCGAGCGCTTCGCAGAGTACCTCAATGCCCACGGCGTCATCGCCACGATACGTCGGTCCCGCGGCCAGGATATAGATGCCGCGTGTGGCATGCTCTCCACACTTAAGCCACTCTCTTAGTCACTGATGAGAGAGGCAAAGGATCTCACCAAGGGGTCTATCGGCAAGCAGATCGTAGCGCTGGCACTACCGATTCTGGGGAGCTCATTTACCCTGATGCTCTACAGCTTCGTCGATATGGCGTGGCTAGGACGGCTGAGCAGCCAGACGGTAGCGGCCTCTGGGGCAGCATCGATATTTACCTGGCTTGTCACCTGCTTCACACTCATTACGAAGGTGGGGGCAGAGGTGACTGTGGCAAATGGGATCGGACGAAAGGACGAGCGGGCAGCGGCAGACTTTGCCGCGCACAATATCACGCTGGCGCTCTACCTCGGTCTCACCACATCGCTCGTCTTTGCTCTCTTCACCGAGTCCTTCATCGGGTTTTATGGACTGGAGGCGCCGGTGGATCGGTATGCGACAGACTACCTGAGGATCTGCGCACTGGGCTTCCCCTTCATCTTTCTGAGCAATGCCTTCATCGGCATCTACAACGCCTCCGGACTCTCCAAGATCCCCTTTGTGGTCAATGTAATCGGCCTGGGGCTCAATATGCTCCTTGACCCAATACTGATCTTTGTCCTCGGTCTCGGCATACGCGGAGCCGCACTTGCCACGATCATCTCTCAGGCGATCCTGATGTCGCTCCTCCTTATCCAAATGAAGTATAGGGACCGACTCCTGGGAGGCTTCCGGATGATCCGTAAGCTGTCCGGTCGAACCACACAGACGATCCTCAGACTTGGTGTACCTGCAGCGCTAATGAATGCATTCCTAGCAGTGATCAACCTTATCCTCGGACGCTTCGCCTCCGCCGCAGGGGGTGCAACGGGTGTGATGACGCTGACGATCGGTGGACAGCTGGAGGGGATCACGTGGAATGCGGGACAGGGATTCTCCACGTCGCTCTCCAGCTTTGTGTCGCAAAACTATGGCGCTGCGAAGTACGGACGGATCCGGGAGGGGCTGCGATTTACCCTATGGCTCTGCCTCTTCTTCGGGATCATCGGGACGCTGATCAATTACTTCGGCGGGTCATTCCTCTTCTCACTCATTATCCCCAACGACCCTCACGGCATCGCCTCCGGAGCGGAGTACCTCCGCATTGATGCCTGGGCGCAGATCTTTATGATGGTCGAGGTCTGCTTCCAGGGCTTCTTCTACGGCATGCGACGCCCACTGCCCCCCTCTGCGATCAGCATCGGCTGCAATTTCCTCCGCATCCCCCTGGCACTTGCACTGCTCCACTTCTTCGGCGGTATCGCCTGTCTCTGGTGGACGATCTGCATCACCTGTATCCTCAAGGGGACCCTGTCGGGCGGCTATTACCTGCTGAAGGGACGCGCCAGGATCTACCCACCTACCGAGGAGCCTACGGAGCGGATACCGATGAGAGGATGATTCGGACTTCTTTTGGTACATTTACACTGAGCTAACACATAAGGGAGACAGCAGTGGATCATGATGAAAATATCCGTCCCCATCTGGGTGATTTCTTTTACCGGTATTAGTGACGACTAATATCGGTATTAGTGATCACTAATATCGGTGTTAGTTTTCTCTCATACCGACACTAGTCCGAGGGGGTCTCTCTCATACGATAATCCTTTGCATATTACACAAGAGTTCATATAGAAATAAAATGAGTACCAAGACTTACCTTTTTCTTCTATCCCTGATCGCCGGCTGCCACCTGTTACAGGCGCAGACCGTCGAGCCACTGACGCTGGATGATGTCACTCCCGGCGGGCGAACCTACTGGAGCCACCAGCCCTCCACACCGATGGTCTGCGGGCTCACCGGTGATGGCGTAATCACCTACGACAAGGAGGGGCTCAAGCTGGTGGACAAGTCAGGTCGCGAGACCGACCTCCTGACGCTGCAGGAGTGGTCTCAGATCGCCGGTGCACCGGCCAAGGCGATTCCCTGGCTGACGGTCTATGGAAATGGCGACTACCTGTCCCGAAGCACCGATAAAGGCATCGACTTCATCGACCTGAAGTCTGGGACGATCGCCAAGCACTTCACCTACGACAGCAGTAGGTGGCAGCAGCTGCAGGTGGCTCCGGGAGCTGCCTACCTGGTCCTCTCAGACGGAGAGACGATGGCGCTGTTAGAGAGCGGTGCGGCTGAGCCACGGGAGCTGGTGAGCGACTCATCGCACGATATTGTGTATGGTATGCCGGCAGCGCGAAACGAGTTTGGGACCGAGTCGGGGATCTTCATCTCCCCGAGCGGCAGGTACTTCGCCTTCTACCGCATTGACCAGTCGGAGGTGACGGACTATCCGATCGTCCGGATCCATCGCCCGATAGCGGAGAGTGACCCGCTGAAGTACCCGATGGCAGGGCAAGGCTCTCAGAGGACGACCGTAGGCATCTACGACACGACCGACGGATCCATCCATTACCTCGCCACAGGTGAGCCGACAGACAGGTACTTCACCAACCTCTCATGGGCTCCGGATGAGAAGAGCCTCTACATCGACGAGGTGAAGCGGTCTCAGGATGAGTGCAATCTGGTGGAGTACAGCGTGGAGAGCGGTCAACCGCTACGGACCGTGCTGACGGAGCGCCATGAGAGATACATCGAGCCGCTGCAGCCTATTGCCTTCACCAGTGATGGCAAGTCGTTTGTCCGCTCCACCCGCATCGATGGCTACCGTCACCTTTACCTCTATCGCACAAAGGACGGCAAGCTGATCCGCCGGCTCACCAAGGGGGAGTGGGAGGTCAAGTCGCTCTATGGGATCTCGCCTGATGATCGCTACGCTTACTTCCTCGGCAACGAAGGCTATCCCATGGGTCAGGCACTCTATCGGGTAGCGCTTGCAACCGGCAAGATGACCGCCATCACGCCAGAGCGGGGATGGCACTCCTGCAGTCTGTCTGCGGACTTTACGACAGCGTACGACCTCTTTAGCTCCAAGGACACCCCCGGAGAGGTACGGATCATTGACTTGGGAAAGAAAGCAGTGCGGTCGCATCTGCTCAAGAAGTGTGAGGTGCCGAGTGACATCGCTCGCCGACCGGAAGTCAGGCTAGGGACGATCAAGTCAGCAGACGGCGTGACCGATCTCTACTACAAAATGACCTTACCTGCCACTCTCGAGGAAGGGAAGAAGTATCCGACGATCGTCTACGTCTACGGTGGTCCTCATGCGCAGCTGGTGACGGATAGCTGGCGGAGCCTTAGGTACAACTGGGACAATTACATGGCTGAGCAGGGATACATCGTCTTTACGGTGGACGGTCGCGGCTCAGACAATCGCGGTATGGCCTTCGAGAGCATCATACACCGTCAGCTGGGCAAGGCAGAGATGGCAGACCAGATGGAGGGAGTGAAGTTCCTCTCCTCCCTGCCCTATGTCGATACCGACCGACTCGGTGTTTACGGCTGGAGCTTCGGTGGCTTCATGACCACCAACCTGATGCTGACCCACGGGGATACATTTAAGGTCGGTGTCGCCGGCGGTCCGGTGATCGACTGGGCTTTCTACGAGATCATGTACGGCGAGCGCTATATGGATACCCCACAGGAGAATCCCGACGGCTACGCTGCTGCGCGTCTCTCAGACCGAGCCAAGGATCTGCGAGGGAGACTGCTCCTGATCCATGGCGGGGTCGATCCGGTAGTGGTGTGGCAAAACTCTCAGACCTTCCTCAACGCCTGCATCGCCGCCCGCACCTACCCGGACTATATGATCTACCCCAATCACGAGCACAATGTCCTGGGGCCGGATCGGGTCCATCTCAATACCATCATCAGTCGCTATTTCGACGACTTCCTCAAGTAAAATACAATAGAACAAGTGATATGAAAGCATTAGTACTCGGCTCCGGCGGACGGGAGCAAGCGATCGCCTGGAAGATAGCCAAGAGCCCACTGGTCAGTGAGGTCATCATAGCACCGGGGAATGCAGGATCCTTTCCCAAGACAAGAAATGCCGATCTCGACATCAATGATGCCGATGCGGTTGCAGACTTTCTGACCAAAGAGTCTGTCGAACTGCTTGTCGTCGGTCCAGAGCAGCCCTTAGTGGGCGGACTGGTGGATGAGCTGCTGACTCGACCGGAGCTAAGCGGCCTCCACATCGTCGGTCCCACTCGTGAGGCGGCGCAGATGGAGGGGAGTAAGGACTTCGCCAAGGCATTTATGCAGAGGCACGGCATCCCGACAGCCAAGTATCGCTCCTTTACATCCGACGAGCGAGAGGCGGCGCTGGATTACCTTCGCAACGAAGAGAGAGCCCCCTATGTCCTCAAGGCGGACGGCCTTGCGGCCGGTAAGGGCGTGCTGATCTGCCAGACCCTTGAGGAGGCTGAGGAGGGACTGGACAGCATGCTCGGGGGAAAGTTTGGACACTCTGCCGATACGATCCTCATAGAGACCTGTCTCACCGGTATCGAGTGCTCTGTCTTTGTCCTCACCGATGGCAAGAGCTACCACATACTGCCGACGGCGAAGGACTACAAGCGCATCGGCGAGGGAGATACGGGACTCAATACAGGCGGTATGGGTGCCGTCTCGCCCGTTCCCTTTATCAACGATGAATTTATGACGAAGGTGAAGGAGAGGATTATCGAGCCCACCATCCGAGGTCTTGCTGAGGACGAGATAGATTACCGAGGATTCCTCTACTTCGGTCTGATGAATCAGGACGGCGACCCCTACGTCATCGAGTACAATTGCCGCATGGGCGACCCCGAGACTCAGGCTGTCATGCCGAGGATTGCGGGCGACTTAGTCCCCTCACTGCTTGCACTCCGGGATCAGAGCTTAGCCGACACCGAAGCCCCCGGCGAGATCGAGGAGACAGCACTCACGGTCGTGGCTGCTATGAAGGGCTATCCCGAGAGCTACGCCAAGGGGGCACAGGTTATTATCTACGGTGACGACAGCGACAGCTCGATCGTCTTCCACTCCGGGACCACCGGTGGTGGACAAGACATCCGCTCGTGTGGCGGGCGAGTCTTTGCCGTCACCGCACTGGATCGAGGGATCATGCGGGCTCGGAAGCGAGCCTATGAGCGGATGATGATGACCTGCTTTGATGATATGTACTACCGACACGACATCGGTAAGGACCTCGTGGAGTACGAGTAAGGAAGGACTGGAGACGAAGTTAGATGGAGCAATACCTAGCTAAGCTGTCCTCACTCGGAGAGCAAGTACTCTCTGAGCCTATAGCTGCGCTCTTGTTCTCCGTAGCCCTATTGTTCCTACTCCACAGGCACAATATCCTCAGCTACGGATCACATATCCGTGAGACAACCTCGTGGATTATTATGGCGCTCCTGATTATGAGTCAGGTAGTCATAGGTACACGCTCACTCTCCTTGATGATGATCGCAACGATCATCCTGGTCTTCCTCAGCGAGTACATCATCACCTCTATCGCCCAGCACAAGTCCCCATTCATCGGTTTCAATATAGGTCTCGGCATAGGATTATTATCCGTCATCGACCCGGTCTGGACCTGGGCTCTGATCCCCTTCGCCTCCCTGCTGAGGAAGATCGGGCTCGGCACTTGGCGTCACTACTCAGCGATGGTGCTTGGCATCCTCGCCATACTCTGGGTAGGGATACTCCTTTTCTCTCCGCCCACACCGGAGGGGGTGACCGGGTTTATAGAGCAGACCTATGGCGACCTGCTTCATCCCGGTCTGCCTGTCGGTACTGAGGGATGGATACGCGCGTCGTCAGTACTGCTGCTACTCTCCGTCGTGACGGTGGGTACGTTCATCGTCCAGAGGCACGCCATCGCCCGGTACCGCTGGGTCACCCACCTTCATCTCCGACTAGCGTGGTACCTCTTTGCGATCTACCTGGTCTACTACTCGTCTGAGATGCCGTCACCTCTCCTCTCGATCTTCTTCTGCTCCTGTTGCGTCGCTGCCTTCCTCCGGACGAATAGCCATAGACAGCCGCTGCTCATGTCTGCGCTCGGCATCTCCACAGCAGCACTGCTGGTAGCATTCCTTTACCCCTTTTCCTAATGATACGCATCCCTATGATATCCTTCATTGTCCCTGTCTACAACCGACCCCAGGAAGTGAAAGAGCTGCTCGAGAGTTTCCTCACACAGGAGAGCACGCCCCTCGACTATGAGGTGGTGGTGGTAGAGGATGGCTCCACCCTCCCCTGTCGGGAGGTGTGTGAGAGCTATGCAGACAAGCTAGCGGTCCGATACCTCTGTCAGTCTAATACCGGTCCCTCCGGGGCGCGCAACTATGGGGCTAAAGCCGCACAGGGAGACATCTTCCTCTTCCTGGACTCCGACGTAGAGCTACCCCCCGGCTATCTGAGCACACTGGCACAAAACTTAGAGCGGAGACCGGTAGACCTCTTTGGCGGACCCGATGCGGCGAAGGAGGACTACACCGTGACACAGCGTGCGATCAGCTACGCGATGACCTCATTCTTCACCACAGGAGGCATCCGAGGGGGACGAAAGGACCAGCCGATGGACAAGTTTTACCCCCGCACCTACAATATGGGCGTGACGCGCACGGCGTATGAGGCGGTCGGTGGCTTCCGTCAGGATCTCCGCTACGGGGAGGACATCGACTTCAGCCTGCGGGTGATAGAGGCGGGCTACCACTCTGCGCTGTACGATGACCTCTTTGTCTACCACAAGCGGCGGGACACGTACAAGAAATTCTTCGCCCAGGTACGCCACAGCGGACGGGCACGCGTGATGCTGGAGCGTCTCCATCCCGGCAGCATGAAGCTTGTGCACTACCTCCCCTCTCTCTTCGTGGTCGTGTGCTTCATCGCCCTCGTAACCAGCCTATATGGCGGGCTGATGTTTCCGCTCCTTTACGCCCTCCTGATCATCTTCGATGTATATGGTCGGGGCGACTCGCTCGAGCTGGCGGTCTATTGCGTGATAGCAGCCTTTGTCCAGCTCTTTGGGTACGGGATCGGCTTTATTGAGGCAAAGATAGGGAGGGGGGAGGGATCAGAGTAGAGCGACGATCTCCCGAGCCGCCTGCGTCGAGGCAGGGAGCTCCGTCCGAAGTGACACCGAGACGGCATCGTAAGCCTCCAGCATCGCTCTTCGCTCACCTGTATCAGAGAGCAAGGGTGTGAGGTGACTCCGTATCGCCTCGACCGTACACCTTGCCCCAAAGAGCTCTGCCACCACCTCGCGGCGGGCAATCAGATTGACGAGCGAGATGTAGGGAATCTTGAAGAAGTGGTCAAAGGCGAAATTCACTAATCGCCCGGCACGTGTCGCATAGCAGACCACCTGCGGCGTACCGAGAAGAGCCGTCTCAAGGGTCGCCGTGCCGGAGGTCACTAATGCTGCATCCGCTCCTGAGAGGATCTCATACGTCTCCCCATACCGGATCTCCACCCTCTGCAGACTGTGGCGCTCTATGATCTCGCTGTAGAGCGACCGGTCGATGGAGGAGACACCGGCGATCACCAGACGATACCGATCGCCGAGAGACGCCACACTCTCCAGCATCAGGGGGAGATTGCGTCTCACCTCCGATAGACGGCTACCACAGAGTAGAGCAATGTATGGTCGCTCGGCTGACGTCACGTCAGCATTATGGTGTGCTCTGAAGTGCATCACCTCCTCATAGGTCGCGTTACCGACGTAGGAGACACGATCCACTCCCTTAGAGCGGAAGTAGGAGACCTCGAAGGGGAAGATACACTGGATCAGGTCGCAGTCCCGCCTCAGCTGACGGACGCGAAACTCCTTCCACGCCCACACCTTGGGCGGTATAAAGTAGACGATCTTCGTCGAGGGCAGATGCTTCCGGACAAAGGGCAGGATATACCGCATGCAGAAGGATCCGTAGTCTACACAGATCACCACATCCGGTCGGTAGTCAAACAGAGACTGTCTCACCTCATCCCGGCCTCGTCTGATCTGAGGGTAGTGCCGCAGGACATCCACGATACCCATGTAAGCCATCTCCTCCGACCTCAGCACACACGCCCCTCCCCTCTCCCTCATAGCTGCACCGCCCATATAGGCAAAGTCTGCCTGAGGGTCCTCGACTCTCAAGGCAGACATCAGATGAGCGGCGTGGAGGTCTCCACTCGCCTCACCCGCTATGAGGAAGTACTTCATCCGGCGTCAGTCATCCTCCTCCCACGACTGCAAGTCGCGGACATACTGATAGGCGGTGACGTCGATCTTACACGGCACCATCGTGGCGTAACCGCGATCCAGAGTGGCCACGTCCCAGATCTTCTCGGCCGGCTCATTGAGTACCAGGTCACCACTCAGCCAAAAGACATCCTTCCCCTGCGGATTACGCTGTTTTATGAATTCGTTATGGTACCTCCCGTCCGCCTGACTGCAGACCCTCAGCCCTCTGACGCGAGGGATATTGGGCACATTGACATTAAGGTAGACCCCACGAGGCAGTCCCTCCTTGAGGATCCGCCGGCAGATGGCACGCGCATAGCGGCAACAGGCGAGGTAGTCGCTCTCCTGCTTTCCATGGATAAGGGAAATGGCAAGAGATGGGATGTCAAAGATACAACCCTCGATCGCAGCTCCAAGGGTGCCGGAGTAATTCACCGCAATACCCTTATTGTCCCCGTGATTGATCCCAGCGATGACGATATCCGGCATCTCCGTCACGATGACATTGAGTGCCAGTTTAACGCAGTCGGCGGGCGTACCGGTGCAGCTATAGACCGTCAGTCCCGGCTCCGAGCGGACGAGACTATAGGTGATCGGGTTGCGCGTGGTGATGGCACTCGAGGCGCCACTACGGGGCTTATCCGGGGCGACAACGATCACGTCCCCCATATCCCGCAGCGAGAGTGAGAGCTCTGTCAGCCCTTTGGCGAAGACACCGTCATCGTTACTGACTAAGAATAGTGGACGCTTGGCCATCAGAGCGTGGGGATAGAGAGGAGAGACACCTCGAAGATCAGTGTAGAGAATGCAGGAATGGACGAGCTGGAGGAGCCGCCATAGGTATAGGCACCGTAGCCCAGTTGCCACGGGATCACCACCTCCCATGTCTCGCCGACAGACATATGCTGAAGTGCCAGCTGCATCCCCCGGATCATTGACTCAGGGCGCTGATTCCCCTCCTGGCGGTAGATCCAGGACTTCACGATCTCGTCGGTTTCGAGGACCTCGCCACTGATCAGCTTAAGGGTGTACTTATACTCCACCTGGCTGTTCTGCAGCGGCCTCTGAGTCTTGGCTCCCTCCGGCAAGCCCTGGATCACTTTATAGTAAACGGCATAGGGGGAGAAATCAAAAGCAAGCTTCCGGTAGGCGGCGTCAGCGGAGATATCCTCCACGTACTTCTCGTTCTTCACCCTATACTCCGACTTCGCTTCATCGGGTGCATTCTGATCACAGGCGGTGAGGAGACCGAGGGAGAGGATGAGGGAGAAGGAGAGAAATAAACCTTTGAGAGTAGACTTCATATGCAAAACTTAGGGATCAGAGGTTCTTCAGGAGGGACTTCATACTGACCTTCTCGTCGATCAGTGCGTGCAGCTCCCGGATCGGGACACGCTTCTGCTCCATAGTATCGCGGAAGCGAACAGTCACTGACTCGTCCGTGGGCGTATCATTATCAATGGTCACGCAGTAGGGCGTGCCGATGGCGTCGTGACGGCGGTAGCGCTTACCGATAGAGTCCTTCTCGTCGTAGACACAATTAAAGTCGTACCGCAGCTCCTTCATGACCGACTCCGCGATCTCGGGTAGACCATCCTTTGCGACCAGCGGGAGCACAGCCACCTTAGTGGGAGCCAGTGCAGGAGGTAGCTTGAGGACCACTCTGGAGGAGCCATTCTCGAGCTCCTCCTCCACATAGGATCCGCACAGGATGCTGAGGAAGAGCCGATCGACACCGATGGAGGTCTCCACCACGTAGGGGACATAGCTCTCGCCCTCCTCCGGATCGTAGTATCTCAGCTTCTTGCCGCTGTACTTCTCATGCTGACTGAGGTCAAAATTGGTCCGCGAGTGGACTCCCTCCACCTCGCTGAAGCCAAAGGGCATCTCAAACTCGATGTCTGTTGCCGCATTGGCATAGTGGGCCAGCTTCTCATGGTCGTGGAAGCGGTACTTCTCGTCCCCGAGACCGAGATTCTTATGCCACTTCATCCGCGCAGCCTTCCACTGCTTAAACCAGTCAATCTCCGTCCCGGGCTTCACGAAGAACTGCATCTCCATCTGCTCAAACTCGCGCATACGGAAGATAAACTGCCGCGCCACGATCTCGTTGCGGAACGCTTTACCGATCTGTGCGATGCCGAAGGGGATCTTCATACGACCCGTCTTCTGGACGTTAAGGAAATTGACAAAGATCCCCTGCGCTGTCTCGGGCCGCAGGTATACCGTCATCGTATCGTCCGAGGCGGAGCCCATCTGCGTGGAGAACATAAGGTTGAACTGCCGCACGTCGGTCCAGTTGCGCGAGCCACTCACCGGGTCAGCGATCTCGCAGTCGAGGATCAGCTGATGAAGTCCCTCCAGGTCACCACTCCCGGACACCTCGGCGTATCGGTCGTAGACCTTCTTTCGCTCATCGAGTACGCGCTTCAGATTGACGCTCGTCTCTCGATACTGTGTCTCATCAAAGCTGTCTCCGAAGCGCTTACGCGCCTTGGCGATATCCTTCTCGATCTTCCCGTCCAGCTTAGCGATATAGTCCTCCACAAGGACGTCTGCACGATATCTCTTCTTGGAGTCCTTATTGTCGATCATCGGGTCATTGAAGGCCGCCAGGTGACCCGACGCCTCCCAGATCCTCGGGTGCATAAAGATGGAGGAGTCCAGCCCTGCGATATTGTCGTGCAGGTGCGTCATACTCTCCCACCAGTAGCGCTTGATGTTATTCTTCAGCTCAATGCCGTTCTGACCATAGTCATAGACGGCACTGAGACCGTCGTAGATCTCGGAGGAGGGGAAGACAAAGCCATACTCCTTGCAGTGACTGATGATTGTCTTGAAGAGCGTCTCGTTAGTTACAGACATATTATATGGGAAAATCAATTGGTTCGCATACGGGGACGACCCCTTAGGTCGTCTTCGCAAAGGTAATCAAAATGTACGCACTATCCCCTGAAAAAGTGAGCGGACCACGGGCAAACGCATTTGAGACTCGTCCATCAGCAGCGTAACCGCATCCGCAAGGATACCCGCTCTATAGGTATCGGTCGAGCCACGAAGTGGCGAAGACCAATGCATGAGAGTTTAGCTCGTAACCCGACGCCTTGCGGGTCGCCGTCACATCGGAGATGAGCGATGTTTATAGAGAGACCACTCGTGCGGTTGCCTAAGCATTAACCTCTCTGACGAGCATCAGATGGTTTACTGTATAGTTCAGATGCGTCAGACCTGAGCCCCCAAACTAAACCCGATATTAGTGATCACTATTACCGGGTTTAGTGATCACTAATACCGGTAATAGTTTTCCCTGTGAGAGTAGAGCCATTAAAAGGCAAATCCAAGTAAATGACTGGGATCCCTTCTAAGCACGAAAAGTATCTTCTAAAGCTAAAAAAACAAACAGCACCTCAATTTGGTTTTTAGAAATAACCTCTTATATTTGCCATATTACCAAACCAATAAAACATTTACCGTCATGAGAAAAGGCTTTCTTTCAACAGCACCTTTATGTACACTCACCCTTGCCAGCTCCTGTCAGAGGTATGAAACAAATGCTCCTAATTAAGAATCTTTAAACTCATCGGCAACAGAGGCATATGTTGACGCTTGTGCAACTCTCGTTCTGAATCTCAGAGCAGCAATAGATAACAACCCTAAACCACTAACGTCATTTACCGATATTGACAGCTTGTCAGCTCGAGTTTACGATAATCTCTCTATAAAGACCAAATCAAACCTGCTTAACAAACCCGCTAACTTTATATCCCGAGACAAGGGCAACAGACGAAAAGATGATGTTTTCGCCAAGTTCTGCGATAGAATATGCTTCCGAAACTGCAGCAAACATTAACTAACGAATACCGAAATTATGGGAGATAAGACCATTTTGAAGAGCATAGCATTACGACGCACAATCCTCGTTATTGCTATTGCCTATAGTATTTTTTTGCTCTTAGCACGGACAGAAGTCCTAGATATACAGCTCAGTAGCTGGATGTTTGCTATCGGCTTTTTCTTGTGGGCTGTAACAATCTGCATATTGGAGAAAAATATGACTTGGGGTAAAGCTGCAGTGGTCTTCCTCCTGAGTTTTATTGCGTATCTTTCGACCACTATGATTTAGGGAATTCAATCTCCCGGGCGTTGATGAGTGCGCACTTTTGCATCTGGAGCCTCACTGGACGTTGAGCGCCGACATAAGTGTCGGACGTTTTGTTCGGTACTTAATGGGCACGCTCCGAGGACCTCGGATATAGTCCCCCCTAAACAATAACGGGTTACAGGTAGCCTAGGCTACCTGTAACCCGTTATCAGTTGTATCCGATTGGATTCCTACAAAGCCCGTGTCAGCGGACACCGAGGAGCTTGTGCTGCTGGAGGGAGAGGCGCCACAGCGGATGGGCGAGCACATAAGCGACGGTCTCATCGAGGATCACACGATTGCGCAACGGGTCGCCCACGTCGCAGGGCTGGAGGAGGTAGTGATCGGCGTGGATGCCGTAGTCGCTCACCTCATGCTCTCCGTCGTAGATCACCTTCAGCTCATCGACTCGCTCGAGGACCACACGCCCCTTCGCCCCCACATAGGCAAGCTTAGGCGAGCAGGTGATCCAGTCCACTCCGGCGGGGAGTGGATGGGTGCCATTGGTCTCCACAGCGACACGCTTACCGAGGGCCTGGAGTCCCTCGACGAGGGACTCCGTCAGCTGGAGAGAGGGCTCCCCTCCGGTCACGACGACGAGCGGAGCCGGGTACGAACCCACCTCAGCGAGGATCTCCTCCTCCGTCATCGGGGTACCGTACCGGAAGTCTGTGTCACAGAAGGCACAGTCCAGGTTACACCCAGAGAAGCGGAGGAAGACCGCCGGAGTACCCGCCTGCACGCCCTCCCCCTGGAGAGAGTAAAAGATCTCGCAGACCTTCATAGGCCGGCGTCGGTCCCGTCGATGGTATAGAGCGCGGTGTTATTCTCCGACTCGCACACCTTTGCCTTATAGCAATTGGGGATCTGCTCCACACACCAGCGGGCAATGTTCTCCGCTGTGGGGTTGAAGGGCAGCAGCTCATTGAAGTCCCCATGGTCGAGATAGGCGTGGATCCGCTCCTTGATGATATTAAAGTCTACCACCATACCCTCGGCATTGAGCTCCTCGGCGCGGCAATAGATCGTGATGATCCAGTTGTGTCCATGGATGCGACTGCACTTACTCGGGTACGGGAGCTCCAGGTGATGGCTTCCCGCCACCTCTAATCTCTTTGCAATATAATACATAGTAATCTTTCTTCCTGATGCAAAGGTACAGATTTTATCGCGCGGTCTCTTCGTCTGACAGTCTTACCTCAGGATCAGGATGTCACCCTCCTGGGGAATATAAGCGGGGTCGAGCTTATTCATCTGGTAGAGGGAGCGCAGCTGGATCCCGTATCTCTGCGCAATGCCGTGGATCGACTCCCCTACCCTCACCTCATGGCGATAGTAGGGCGGATCGGCACGACGGAGTTTCCGCTGGAGGTAGATGATGTCGCCCTCCTCGATCGGGTAGCCGGGCGGGAAGTCGTTGTAGTCCGTCAGCTTCTTCTCCGAGATATCGAGGTCACGAGCGATACTGGCGAGGTCGTCCTCCCTCTTCGCGAGAACATAAAGGAGACCGTAGCTCTTGTAGATCTCTCGAACACCGGCGGGGGTGGTCTCACGGGAGGCCGGCTTCTCATACTTCATAGGGGGCTTTTGGCTAACCGTTCGGCGTGGCTGCTCGGGTCGGTTATAGGCGTAGTCACGCTCCAGATTACCATCCACGAGCAGGTAGAGCTGGTAGTCCTCGATGATCTTGATGAGCTTATTGGCGTAGCCTCTGTCGGTGGCGTAGCCGGCACTCTGCAGCCCCTTTGCCCAACCCTTATAGTCGGTCATGTCTATACGGAAGAGTGAGCTGTACCGGCGGTTGCCAGTGAGGAACTGCCCATGGTCGAGGTAGGAGTCGAGCGGATCATCGTACACCCTGAAGCAGTCGCGGGGGTTGTCGTCGCGGTGGTAGGTGCGTGCACCCCGCCAGCTATTGTGGCACTTGATACCGAAGTGATTATTGGACTTCTGCGCCAGAGCACTTCCCCCCGCCCCGCTCTCCAGCAGACCTTGAGCCATGGTGATGGAGGCAGGAATGCCAAACTGCCTCTGGCTCTGCAGCGCAGCGGGGGCATACTGCCGGATGTAGGCGTTGTAGGAGGGGTTCTTCCCCGGCATGGGCATCCGGCTCACCTGCTGATTGGCAGCATTTCGGGTACTTCCACAGCCGGTGAGGAGCAGGAGCGGTAAGAGGAGAGCGAGGACTTTACGGGTCATGGCGTTTTACTTATTATGTAAGACGATACGTTCCTGAGCATCGGTGCCGGCGATGGGTAGAGCGGTAGAGCAGTCGAGGTCAATGCAGTACGAGAGAGCCTCTGCCTTCCCCACACGGAGGAGGCGCTGGTAGTGGTCGCTCTGCTTGATGGCGCCCACGATGTCGGACGAGTGGCTACGGTAGTAGTCGAGCACCATCCGCACCGCATCACTGCCGAGCGTGTGGCTTCCGGACAGGCGGTCAGCGAGGGCGGCACCGAAGAGTGCATCCTCGATGCAGACATGCCCCTCCCAGCCGGCACAGACGGAGAGGACATTGCGTCCCCGGCAGTACTCAGCGACGGTGCCAATATTGGTGAATGCCCCGACGACCACACTATGCTCCGGACCAAAGCTCATACATTTCTTCAGCGTCCGGGTGCCATTGGTGGTGGTGAAGTAGATCTCCTTGTCGCGCACCTGCTCGGGACTATACTCGAGCGGATCGTTGCCAAGATCAGCGAAGTCGCACTTGACACACTTCCGCTCTGCACCGACGAGGTGCCCCGCCGCAGCTGCCGCCTTTGCTTCCTCTATGGCCTCGATGGGAAAGATCCGGCGTACACCGTTGTCGAAGGCAGCGACCATCGTCGAACTGGCTCTGAGGATATCGACCACCACGAAAGTGGTCGGCTCAGTAGGCCTGTAGACATCAAGCAACTCGGGTGAGAGAACAATATCGATCGTATTCATGATAAAAGACTCTGACGCATGGATGAAATAGCCTCGGCATCGGTCACTCTGTAGTTCCTCTCTGGAACCAGAGCCGTAGACGAGGGTGGAAATGCCGCTGAGGAGTGACGCATGGCACTAACCCTCTGCCGTGCAAAGGTACCATGAATCGCAGAGACACCGGTGGACTGGACCACATGACGTGCATTGTCGGCCGTGATACCGCTGCCCGCCATGATGCAGATGCGTCCATCGGCCTGCTCCACTAGGCGGCGGATCCGATCCAGACTGTCTACTGCCGAGGGCGTGCCGCCCGAGGTGAGAATGCAGGCAAAGCCGACAGCGACCGCCTGCTCCAGAGCCGTCTCCAGCGATGCCGCCCGATCAAAAGCCCGGTGAAGCGTGATCGGAAGTCCCTCTGCCTCTCGGATCAGTCTTCGGCAGAGCTCCTCGTCCAAGTCTCCATCAGGAGTAAGGGCTCCGAGTGAGAAACCGGCCACTCCCAGTCGTCTCAGGACTCGGATATCCTCCAGCATAACATCGATCTCGGTCTCTGTGTAGAGGAAGTCGCCCGAGCGAGGACGGATGATCGGGATGATCGGCAGGTTGCAGTGACGAAGGGCTGTCGCCACTGTTCCGTAGGAGGGCGTAGTACCACCCTCGGAGAGGGCGGCACAGAGCTCTATTCGGCTCGCCCCACCATGCTCAGCCTCGACGCACGATGGGACATCGCCGGCGCAATTCTCGATGATGAGTTTACTTTCCTTCATTTCTCAGCAGGTCATTAAGGGTGTGGAAGGTCAGCCCGCCCTTCTCCACATCAGGATGCGAGATCTGTATCGTCTTCGTCTCCCCCGGGAGCAGGTCAAAGAAATTATCCGAGTAGAGAGCGCCCTGCCAGGGGGACTCGATAAAGAGATCCTTGATCAGGGTCTCGGCGGTAATGGTGACCGTCAGCCCATGCTCCGTCAGTCGCTCCTCGACCAAATAGCGCGGGCGGGGCAACTTCATCTGCCGGGGACGGACATTGTAGTAGAGCTGGTGAGCGACCTCCTGCCCATCACTTTTCCTCACGATTAATTGAGCAAGGATGGTATCGGAGGTCCGTGGCTTCGGGAGTCGGGCCAGCTGCACCGAGAGAGGCGTCTCAGTCACCCGGTAGGTATGGTGGGAAGGACTCTCAAGCAGGCTCCCGTCTGTCCGCATCCAGGTCACCTCCACATCGACAGAGCCCCGCAGCAACGGGTCATCGGAGACGAGACAGAGGGCGAGCGAGTCCCCCCGCTCCACCAGGTCGACGATCGTGGGTCGGTAGGCGCGCTCCACCGCATAGTGGAGCGCCTTGTGATTGCCCCAGTAGTCGACGGAGGACCAGCTGACGGTGGGCCAGACATCATTGATCTGCCAGTAGAGCGAACCGGCGTTATAGGGATAGGCGCGACGGACGGCACGGATCGCATAGCCGGTGGCATCTCGCTGCTCAAGGAGACTCAGGTAGGTGAAGTCGGCAAAGCTCTCAGGCGCCGGGTAGTCACGCTCCATATAGAGCCGCAGCCGCTCATTGCCTCCCGGGGAGCGCTGCCGATGCGCCACGAGAGGATGGTCGAGGCTGAGGGAGTCTGCCTCCCGGGCAAAGCTCCTGACGGTCTTCATCTCGGGGAAGGACTGCAGCCCGTACTCGCTTGCGAAGCGCCCTGGATTGTGATCAAATGTGGTGTAGTCCTCTTCGCCAAACCACATCCCCCAGTAGTGTGCATCGCTGCGGGAGAGGCTCTCGAGATCGCCCCAGTTGGAGTCATACGGCGAGCCGTGTATGTAGTCGACATGCGGGGCATAGCGAGCGACACTCTCAGGGAGAAGCGTTTGGAAGAGCTTTTCATACCCTGTCGTCATCTCCTGCCAAACCTCGGGACTGTACTTTGACTTCCAGCCCCAGTGGCGCATTCCCTCGCGGACCTCATTGTTGCCGCAGAGGAGTGCCAGGGAGGGGTGGTTGCGGAGACGCGAGAGCTGATCCGCCACTTCGCACCGCACGTTTTCCATAAAGGCGGGGTCGCTCGGATAGGTGGTGCAGGCAAAGGGGAAGTCCTGCCAGATAAGGATCCCGTAGCGGTCTGCCAGCTCGTAAAACTCCTCCGTCTCGTAGATCCCTCCACCCCAGACACGCAGCATATTGAAGTGCGCCGGCAGCACGTCCTCCGCGAAGAACCGCTCGAGGCTCCTCCCGTGGTCGCCCATACGGCGGTCGTGCGGGAGGTAATTGGCACCCTTGGCGTAGAAGGGTCGGCGATTGACCACGAAGCGGAACGCCCCGTCCGTCTGATCGAGGTGCACCTCCCGCAGCCCCACCCGGAGGCTGTCCCTCGCTCCCGTAGCGTCCTGATAGACCAGCGTGTAGCGCTCTACTTTTCCCCAGCCGTTGGGCATCCAGAGTCGTGGCTTCGGGATAGCAAAGGAGACCGAGTCACCCGTCAGCACTGCTTGCTCCAGCTCCAAACCATCCGGATCGAGGAGCGTAAGGGATGCCCCGCGCGCTCTCCGGCTGCCACATACAGTAAGGGTAGCTGAGGTCGCATCCGTGCCGCTCCACTCGATCTTACTGCGGACGTAAAAGTCCTCCGGATGAAGCCGCTCCTTTCGCTCCACGACAGGAGGCGCAAAGAGTCCCATCGAGATCAGCCGTGGTGCCCAGTCCCACCCATAGTGGTAGGGAGCGGTCCGGATGTAGGGACTATAGAAGATCGCAGCGCGGTCGTTATCGGCAGGGTAATTGAAGCCGTTGCTCTCGTAGAGGAGTTGACCGATCTTCGTCGGCGAGAGGAGGCGAATCACCAGCCGATTGGTTCCCGATCTGAGATGACCGTCGAGGTCATAGGTATAAGTCCGGAAGAGGTCCTCTGTTCGACCAAGCAGCGCGCCATTAAGATAGACCTCCGCAAAAGTGTCGACCCACCGGAGGCGCAAGCGGTAGCCGGAGAGCTCCTCGCTCGGCAGTTCAAAGCTGGTCCGATAGACCCACTCCCTATCGCTCACCCACTGGATGCTGTCCTCGGAGGTGCCGACAAAGGGATGGGGGATTAGTCCTTGACGGAGCAGGTCTCGCTGCACCATAGAGGGGATCTCCACGGCGACAGAGGTGGAGTCGGGCCGCCCCTCCTCCGTCAGGTCGAAGTGGCTCAGGACGATCTGAGCGGTAAGCGACGGCAGGAGGGCAAGCAGAGAGAGGGCAAGGAGAGCTCTTCGGACAAGCATAGAGACTGTGAAATAAAAAGAGGAAGATCTGCGTCCGACAGAGACAGCTGATCTTCCTCTTGTATATGAATAGGGACTTACTTCTTAAGCGCAATGTGCAGCTCATCCAGCTGCTTCTGGTCCACCGTGGCAGGAGCATCAACCATCACATCGCGACCGGAGGTATTCTTCGGGAAAGCGATCGTGTCGCGGATGCTGTCCAGTCCGGCGAAGAGGGATACCCAGCGGTCAAAGCCGTAGGCAATACCTCCGTGGGGCGGTGCACCATACTTGAAGGCATTCATCAGGAAGCCAAATTGCTCCTGAGCGCGCTCCTCAGTGAAGCCGAGGGCATGGAACATCCGGTCCTGGAGCTTGGTGTCGTGGATACGGATCGAGCCGCCACCCACTTCGACACCATTGATCACCATATCGTAGGCATAGGCGCGCACCTTACCGGGATCGGTCTCCAGCAGCGGAATGTCCTCCTCCACCGGCATGGTGAATGGGTGGTGCATCGCCATGAAGCGACCCTCCTCCTCACTCCACTCAAAGAGCGGGAAATTGACCACCCAGAGACACTTAAAGTTCATCGGGTCCATCAGCCCCTCACGACGTCCCATCTGGAGTCGGAGACGTCCCAGCTGAGTCCGGCACTTCATCGCATCGTCACCACAGAGGATCAGGATCAGATCGCCCGGCTCAGCCTTCATCGCGTCACGTAGTCTGGCTCTCTGTTCCTCGGAGTAGAACTTGTCGACACTGCTCTTGACACTGCCGTCCTCATTGATGCGGGCATAGATCAGTCCCTTGGCACCTACCTGCGGGCTCTTCACGTAGTCGGTCAGCTCATCCAGCTGCTTGCGGGTATAGCGGGCGCAGCCCTTGGCACAGATACCACCGATATAGGAGGCCTCATCAAAGACTCCGAATCCGGTCTCCGTGAACGTCTCCTTCAGCTCCACGATCCTCATGTCGAAGCGCATATCCGGCTTATCGGAGCCGTAGTACTTCATCGCATCCTGCCAGTCCATCTTGAGGTAAGGCTCAGTCTGCTCTATGCCGAGGATCTCCTTGAATAGGTACTTGCTCAGTCCCTCAAAAGTGTCGGTCACATCATCCTGATGGACGTAGCTCATCTCACAGTCGATCTGGGTAAATTCCGGCTGACGATCGGCACGCAGATCCTCGTCGCGAAAGCACTTCACCACCTGGAAGTACCGGTCGATACCGGCGATCATCAGTAGCTGCTTGTAGGTCTGAGGGGACTGCGGAAGGGCGTAGAATTGTCCCGGATTCATCCTCGAGGGGACGATAAAGTCTCGCGCGCCCTCCGGAGTGGACTTGATCAGGAAAGGCGTCTCCACCTCCATAAACTGCTGTCCATCGAGGTAGCGACGGATCAGCTGTGCCATCCGGTGGCGGAGGGCAAGGTTGCGCACCACATTGGGTCGGCGAATGTCGAGGTAGCGGTACTTCATCCGAAGCTCATCACCGCCATCGGACTCCTCCTCGATCGTGAAGGGAGGGGTCTCGGAGGCTGAGAGAATATTGAGCGAATGGACATCGATCTCGATGTCACCGGTAGGCATCTTAGGGTTCTTCGAGGAGCGCTCCACGACGGTACCCACCGCCTGGATCACATACTCCCGCCCGATCTCGGATGCCTTCTCGAGCTGCTCATGGCTGCTGCTCTCGGCGAGGACCAACTGCGTGATCCCATACCGATCACGCAGGTCGATGAATGTCATCCCGCCCATCTTACGTATCCGCTGGACCCATCCCGCCAGCGTCACCTCGGAGCCTATGTCGGAGGCACGAAGCTCTCCACAAGTTTTTGTTCTATACATGATATCTCACACTGTGTGCGGCTAACTCCGGACGAGCAGCCGCACGAGGATTATTTTATTCTCTGATGCTCTCAGTATCTCTGCGCTAAATCGTGTGGAAAGCTCCACCACCTCTCCCCGTCCGGGGATCGACTGGCACACCGACAGGATATAGCCGGCGATGGTCTTGAAGTCCTCCTCCTCAGGCAGACCGATCTGAAACTTATCATTAATATCATCCAGGCCGGCACGACCGGAGAGTATGTACTCCTCATCGCTCACCTTACGCATGACGATATGGACCGTATCGTGCTCATCCTCGATGTCGCCGAAGATCTCCTCCACGATGTCCTCTAGGGTGACGATCCCGGAGGTGCCTCCCAGCTCGTCCACCACGATCGCAAGGCCGCGCTTCCGGAGGAGCAGCGTCTGCATCACCTTCTCGATCGTCAGTGTCTCCGGCACATAGATCGTCTCCTTGATATGCTCCTGCCAGCGGCTTCCATCCCTATGGCAGCGAAACATCTCCGTACTGTGTATGTAGCCGATCACATTGTCGATCGTCTCGCGGTAGACGATGATCTTAGAGTACCCGGTATTGATGAAGAGCTCCATCAGCTCCTCTATCGGAGTCTCTTCTTCCACCGCAGAGAGCTCGTTGCGCGGCACGAGACAGTCGCGCACCTGTATGTCAGGGAATTCGAGTGCATTCTGCAGCAGGACCGCCTCACGCTGCACCATGGGATCGTCCTGTGCGGCGGTATTCTGCCTGATGTAGTAGTCGAGGTCCACCTTACCGAGCGGATTCTGGTCATTGCTCTTCCCCTCAGCACCGAAGAGCTTCAGGATCAGATTCGTCAGCCCACCGGCGAGGAGCGTGATCGGATAGAAGAGGAAGTAGGCAAAGGTGAGAGGCAGCGAGGCAAGCTGCATATACTCATTGGGCCTCGCCTTAGCCACAGACTTGGGGACATACTCCCCGAAGACGATCACCACGGCGGTAGAGATCAGCGTCTGGATCAGCACGATGAGGAAGGCATTGGTCATCCACTGCTTAAGTACCGGCTCGAGGAGGGCGGCAAAGAGCAGCCCATAGATCACGTTGATCACATTATTCGCCACCAGGACGGTGGTGATGTACTTCCCCGGTCGGTCGAAGAGGAAGGTCTGAGCCCTCGGCCCGATGCCCCGCTTCGCCCTATCCAGCTCCACCTGCAGCCGATCTGAGGTGAGGAAAGCGGTCTCCGACCCACTGAAGAAGGCCGAGAGCAGGACGCAGAGCACTATGAAGAAGTAGATCATCGACTTATCGTAGTTTCCGACTCCGGTAGGAGACGTGACGGACAAAGATACATAACCTTCCCCTCTATCTCGATGGTCTATAGGGATTGGACCTACCGGGCGACCGCTTCATCAGGAGCGAGTCACGCGGTCGCATGGGTGGCGGCGCAACGCTGTCCAGCGGCATCACCGAGTCGGCCGGGGTGGCAGTGGCGGGACCGGAGGTCACCTCCCCATCCTCATTGACATCCATATGCCCGGCAGTATCGTACAGCTCGTACTTCGTCATGTACTGATTGCTCTTGAAGCCAAAGCGACTCCTCAGCTCCTCACCCGGTCCTCTCAGGATCCGGATGCTGTCATGCGAGTAGACCAGCTCATTGTCCTCGTCCCAGAAGAGACGGTTCCCGAAGAATTGCGTCCCCTCCCGATTGAGGATATGGATGTTTCCGACCAGCTCCCAGAGGTGGCGCGACACATGATAGTAAGCAGTGTCAGAGACGATCGACGCCTGCTTATGGAAGAGGGTGTCAAACTGCTCCAGATAGAGCCCACTAGGGAAGACCCACTGCTCCTCAGGTTCGCTCCGAGAGAGCCACAGGTCGGTCACCATCTTATACTTCGTCACGCCGCTATCGGAGATGAAGGTGACCACATCCTTAGTGATCGAGGTGTAGCCCAGGCTGTCGATGGTCCGGCTCGCCAGATCCGACTTACGCCCCTTGCATCCGGTCATCAGGAGGGCTGAGAGTAAGACAAAGAAGAAGCAGGTGCGACCCCACATCGTGGAGTACACCGGCTTCTTGCTCTGACTATGTATCGATAAGGATCCTATCTCAGGCTCCTCCATAAGGGCTTAGTGATAAGTAAAGGGACCGATCAGCGTACGCGGATCGTGGTCGTCTCTCCGATCCATCCCCCTACGGTAAAGGACTGCCCCTCCTGCAGGTCTGGGTGCATGAAGATATCCTCCTTAGCCGGATAGGCAGCCGTGTAGGTGCCGATCAGCTTATTGGCCTGAGCTGCCACACTGGGATCCATAGACTTGGCGCGGGCAGCCTTGTCCACGACGAGGCAGTAGACGACGCGCTGCTTCACCGGATCGTCCGGGTAGATACTGCTGGCGCTGGAGGCGTACATGCTGGCGATAAGGAGCATCGGCGCACCGAAGCCCGGCTTAGCTGCCATAGCGGCGTTGCAGTACTGACGAGCGGTGCCGTAGCTGTGACGGTCGTAGTACATCACGGCGAGAGCGTAGTTTGCCTCACCCTTCTCGTCCGCATCGGTACTGAGGTCGATCGCCTTCTTATAGTACTCCTCAGCCTTGGTATAGTTCTTATCGGCGAGCGCCTTCCGGGCCACACCAAGGGCGGCAGAGGAGCTCGGCTCGAGATTAAACATCGCCTCAGAGGCAGCATAGTAGGAGGGACTCTCCGTACAGCCGACGCTCTGGAAGAGAGCGATCGTCTCCTTGAGGAAAGTCTTGTCGCTGCTCTTCTCCTTGATCTGAGGTCCGTAGATCGACTCCATCACATCGCAGCTGGCCGCACCACTGGCAGCAAAGGCCTGGAGTGAGGTGGCCTGGTAGCTGGCGATCGCCTCGGCATGGCTCGTATTACCGGCCGCCTCGGCACTCGCCTTAGCCTCTGCAAAGAGCTTGTCCGCATAGGTCTGATCCTTGACATACTGCTCCTTGAGGCTCGGATCCAGTGAGGAGCGGAGCAGAGACGCGTAGGTAAAGTAGTAGAGCGTCAGCGGATCGGTCTTTGCGCCACGCTTGTCGATCACCGGCTTCAGCCGCTCATACATCTTGGAGTAGTCCACATCGTCCGGATAGTACTTCAGCTGATCGGAGATCATACTGCCGAGGATATAGTCCTCACCAGTCTCCTCATCGTCGCCGAAGTACTTGATGCGGGTATCGTACATCCCCATCAGCTCCTCGTAGGCCTTCTTCTTCTCCTCGGGGGTTTTGGCATTCTCGATTCTCCAGTTGAGGATCTCAGCTCCCTGGATATAGAGGTCCTTGGACTGCGCAGGGCACTCGTCGTAGACGCGCTTCCAGAAGGTGTAGGCATCTACGTAGTTCTTACTCTTGAGGTAGATCTTATAGTACTTCGTGTTCTTCGCGCAAGCAGCCGTATCCGGCTCAGCGGTCATGGAGGGGGTCACATAGGTGCCGGCATATGCCGAGAGACCTAGTCCCAGTGCGAGGGTAAAAAGTAATGATTTCATTGATATGAGTTTGATTTTTAGTTTTCTATATGATTATCCGAATGCTTCAATCGGTACAATTATGACGAAAATATCCGGAATTGGTTTACTGTATCAATAGATCTTCAGCTTGCGGAACCAGGTCTCATTGAAGGCGAAGCCCAGCGTGAGCCGAAGCATATCGCTGCTGAAGCCACTCGCCTTATCGGCCAGTCCATGCTTGTACTCGAGCGAGAGATTGATCGCCGAGTTGCGCTCCAGACCATAGAGGAGGATCGGCAGCCCCACGCCTATCGAGGCACCGATATACTTCATCTGTCCGATCGGTGCCACCTCGTAGTAGGAGGTGGAGAAGTTGACTCCGCCGGAGTAGGTGATCATCCTGCCGTAGTTGCTCGAGTAGGGATCGGGGAGGATCTGAAATCCTGCTGCCGCATAGTAGCTGTCCCTCAGCTGCAGTCCGTCGCCGGCAAAGATATTGGGCACACGGCTCCAGAGTGAGGTCTTGAGGTCCGCCGATAGGGCGTACTTCGTCGGCCGCACCCATGCCAGCCCCACACCGATGGTATGAGGGGTCGAGGTCTCCAGCACCAGATTCTTATTCTCGATATCCGGGCGAGTCTGAGAGTTGACATTCCGATTGACGATCAGCGTAGCCTCCGGATCCAGAGGGAGCCCGGGGCTGTAGGTGGCACCGAGGACGATCTGGTCGCGCGTGGCGGTGGAGGGATCCTTGGATCGAGAGGGGAGGAGCAGTCTATACTGCAGTCCAGCCTCTGCCTGTAGGGAGCTTATTCTCAGACGGTGAGTCTCCATACTCTGCGTGAGCTGGGAGAAGTTTGGCACCAGGGTCCAGGAGTGGGTCTCCGACCCAAATAGATACTTCGCACTGACTCCTATATGAAGGTTGCGCACCACCTCGGCACCGATGCCGAGGTAAGCGGTCTGGAAGGAGCCCCTGCCGGTAAAGTTTTGTACATACTTCACCTCCTCGCTATCGCCCTCCACGCCCTGCGTCGAGACCATACCATACCCGGTATAGAAAGAGGGGATCAGCCCGAGACTCAGCGCCACCCGGTCGCCATAGATCGGAAACTGGACCGCCAGATAGTCCAGCCCGCCCTGCAGTGAGGGCTTGCTGACCGTCGCATCGCGGTACTGACCGAAGTGAACCGATGTCGCCACATCCATCAGGAAGGAGAGGGAGTCGGTGGAGGCGAATGCAGCAGGGTTGGTGAAGTTGATCGCCTTAGGGTTGCTCAGGGCGATACCGACACCGCCCATACCCCGCCAGATAGTAGGAGTGGCGTGGGCGGGGAGGCCATAGCCGTACCGAGTGGTCGGCGAGGACTGCATATCCTGAGCCTGCAGCGGGGTGCTGAGGAGACCCAGGGTGAGTATGGTAAAGACAGTCGAGTAAAGTCTTATCCTCGGGGATAGCATACGAGATGATGATTTGTTAGTCCACTCATGCGAGCTACAGCACCCACACAAAGTCGACGACAAATATCGGTAATTCTACACTGCTTCGCAAATCCTCCCCACCACAAGTCCCCCACCCGTCCGATCGCCCCATCCCTCCAAACCCCGCTGGTGAGCGGGTCCCCGGAGAGGCAGATCTAGTACCGGAAATAGATTTCACCCAGATCGGGGTGCCGTCCCCGACGCCCGGCGCGCTATCTTATCCGACTTATCCGACACGTCCGACTTGTCCGAAAAAGGTCAGTGTGGTAGGGGATGTCAAAGGAAATCAGTACCTTTGCAGCTGAAATACTCCGCATCGGGTCGCATAAGCAGGTGCACAGAGGCATCTCACCCGCCGGGTATCACTCTAAGAACTAATGCAATATGTACGGAATCGTAGAGATTCAGGGACAGCAATTTAAGGTCGAGGAGGGCGGTAAGCTCTTCGTCTACCACATGAAGGATGTCAAGGAGGGCGACACGGTAGACTTTGACCGCGTCATGCTGCTGGACAATGAGGGCAACATCACCGTAGGTGCGCCCACCATCGAGGGTGCCAAGGTGACCTGCGAGGTGGTAGAGCCCCTCGTCAAGGGCGATAAGGTGCTGGTCTTCCACAAGAAGCGTCGCAAGCGCTACCGCAAGCTCAAAGGCCATCGTCAGCAGTACACTCAGCTGCAGGTCAAGTCTATCGTAGGCTGATCTGAGACAGTCAGTTATTTACTCACTCTAAAGACTATACTGAATACAAGATATGGCACACAAGAAAGGTGTAGGTAGTACCAAGAACGGTCGCGAATCAGAGAGCAAGCGACTCGGCGTCAAGAAGTTTGGCGGCGAGATTGTCAAGGCAGGCAACATCATCGTACGCCAGCGTGGCACCCGCCACTATCCCGGCGAGCATGTGGGTATGGGGAAGGATCATACGCTCTACGCTCTTACCGATGGTGTCGTAGCCTTCCGCACCACGACAGGTGACAAGTCTATCGTCTCCGTGGAGGCGAAGGAGATCGTCGCCAACTGATCACTACTCGGCTTCGCTCTACAGGACGATACCCTACTGATATAGGTTTCGATCAGAGAACATTAGCCAACTAAACTCATAAGCGTATGCTCCGTCACTATTCTCCCCATGAGATGAGTGCTGAGCATACGCTTCTCTTTATATTATAAGGTCCGAGAGCCGGTCCGCCTCGCCCTACCCGGGATCACTGTCAGATATGAAAAGAAATCCACTCTATCTCCTGGCCGTTGCGCTGATGTTTGTCAGCACGACCTCCTGCAGCGTCACCAAGCGGCCGATCAGTTCGCTCTACTTTGCAGAGCAGGCTGCTGAGGCTGCAGCGACGCCCTCCCCGGAGATGGTGGCGCTCGGCGAGAGCATCTCGAGCAAGCTTGGTATGGAGGTATCCTATCCGGAGAATGATCTGGGTCTGTACGCCTTCGTCGCCGACTGGCTGCGGACACCGTACCGCTTCGGCGGGACCTCGAGGCGAGGGACAGACTGCTCCGGCTTCGTCTACCGGCTCTACCAGACGGTTTACGAGACCAATATCGGACGACAGTCCTCCGCCGACCTGATGAGTCAGACCCAGCGGGTCTCGCGGGGAGATCTGAGGGAGGGAGATCTGGTATTCTTCAACATCCGCAACAGGCGGGGCGGGCGCGCCTCCCATGTGGGAGTCTATCTCAGTGACGGAAAATTTGCCCACGCCTCCACCCGGAGCGGCGTGATCATCTCCCGTCTCAGTGAGCCGTACTACAGCAGGACCTATCTCGGAGCCGGAAGGGTAAAGAAATGACGATCTCACCACTGCCACCCGAGGAGCCGAAGCTGGTCCTCCTCGATATGGACGGCGTACTCGTGGACTCCATGCCGATCCACGACTATGCTTGGCGAACCGCTGCAGACAAGTATAATCTGAAGTACGAGGAGGGAGAATTCTTCCACGCCGAGGGGATGAAGGGTCGGGACACCATTATCCTCCTCTATCGGAAGACCTTTGACGAAGATCCGACGGAGGACTTCATCGAGGAGGTATATGCCTACAAGACGCACCTCTTCGAGGAGAGACAGGCCGATCTCCTCCGCCCCATTCCTCATGTCCGGGAGCTGATCCTTTACCTCAAGGAGGTGCGAGGGATCGACCTCGGCGTGGTCACAGGCAGCACGACAGCCAATGCGCTCTCCCGGATAGGGACCTACTTCGAGGGGCTCTTCACGGAGGAGCAGCTGATCACGGCAGACAAGGTGGAGAAGGGGAAGCCCGACCCTGAGCCCTATCTCCGCGGGATGAGCCTGACCGGGCACAGCGCCGGCGAGGCGCTTGTGGTGGAGAATGCTCCCCTGGGGGTTCGCTCGGCAGTTGCCGCCGGAGCATTTACGGTGGCTGTGGCTACCGGTCCCATCCCTGAGGAGATCCTTCGGCACGAGGGAGCCAACCTTATTTTCCCCAATATGCGGGCTCTGCTTGCTTGGTGGCGCGTGACCTATGGAGAAGCTGTCTGAGAGGGAGAGCAAGCTGATCCGCTCCCTTCGTCTCAAGAAGAATAGGGATGCCTCAGGGCTCTTCGTTGCTGAGACGGTCAAGGTGGTCGAGGAGATGCTCCCCTACTTTGACACAGAGCTACTCCTGGTCACGGCACCGACCGAGCTGCCTATCGAGGAGTCGAGGGTGCGGTTCGTCACTGAGCGGGAGATGAAAAGAGTGTCTCAGCTCGACTGCCCGTCGGACTGCCTTGCTCTACTCAGGATCCCCGCTGCTGAGACGGTCGGCCGGCTCGAGGGACTGGTGGTAGCACTCGACGAGGTGCAGAATCCCGGCAACATCGGCACGATCATCCGTCTCTGCGACTGGCTCGGCATCGGTACCCTGCTGATGAGTCGCGGATGCGCCGATCCCTACGGGGCTAAGGTGGTCCAGTCGACCGCCGGTGCTCTCGGTGCCCTCACGATACACTACGATATAGACCTCGCCGCCACGCTGAGACGCTACGACGGAGCGATCATCGCTGCCGACCTGGACGGCGAGCCGATCGGTCAGGCATCGGTGCCCCGGGAGGCGGTGGTGCTCTTCGGCAACGAGGGGCATGGCTTCAGTCCCGAGGTCAAGTCTCTCTGCACAGAGACCATCCTGATCCCCAAGTCGCCCTCAGCCGCAGGGGACTCGCTCAATGTCGCCCTCAGTGCCGCCATTATCCTCTCCCACTTCTCTCAGATCATCTAAGGCTTATGAATCACCGCACTCTATTCGCCACTCTTTTTCTCACCCTTCTCCTCGCACTCAGCGCAGCAGCAGAGGAGCCGAAGTCCACTTACGTCCGCTTCAAGACAAATAAGGGCGACTTCGTGATCGAGCTCTACGACGAGACGCCGCTCCATAAGGCGAACTTCCTCTCCCGCGTGAGGGAGGGAGCGTACGACGGGACCACCTTCCACCGCGTCATCCGCAACTTCATGGCACAGGCCGGTGGAGGACTTAAGGGCGGCAGGGATCCCAAGGGGACCTACATCGACTCCCTCAGTCGTGCGACCGTAGAGGCGGAGATACTCTATCCCAAGCTATTCCACAAGCGGGGCGCAGTGGCAGCTGCCCGCGTGGGCAATGACATCAATCCTGAGCGGAGGAGCGACGGACTGCAGTTCTACATCGTCATGGGGCAGTTTTATCTCGAGGGGGAGCTAAAGCAATTTGAGAGCGAGGAACGACCGATGCCGGAGGAGGTGAAGAAAGCCTACATGACCGAGGGCGGCACCCCTCATCTCGATGGAGAGTACACCGTCTTCGGACAGATCGTCTCCGGGATGCGTACGATCGAGAAGATCTGCGCCACCGAGACCGACGAAACAGATAAGCCTCGCAAGGAGATCTACATCAAGTCAGCCAAGGTCGTCAGTCGCCCATAGGCTGGGAGATAGTAGAAAAATGGTAACTTTACGGAAACGTAAACCACCAACTACTATCAATAGAGCTATGAGCGATAAAGTCATCGACCAGCAACCGAAGGAGGTCTTCCACTACTTCGACCAAATCACCCGTATCCCTCGCCCCTCCAAGAAGGAGGAGAAGATGATCGCCTACCTGCAGGACTTTGCCAAGGAGCAGGGTCTGGAGTGCGAGGTGGATCACGCAGGCAACGTACTGATCCGCAAGGGCGCCACACCGGGCTATGAGGATCGGGCGAGCATCGCCCTCCAGTGCCATATGGATATGGTGTGCGAGAAGGATAAGGATGTGGACTTCAACTTCGAGACCGACGCCATCCAGACCTACGTCGAGGACGGCTGGGTACACGCTCGCGGTACGACGCTTGGCGCTGACGACGGGATCGGTGATGCAGTCTGCCTCGCGATCCTCGCCTCTGACTCGATCGAGCATGGTCCCATCGAGTGTCTCTTCACCCGCGATGAGGAGACCGGACTCACAGGAGCGATGGAGATGGCGCCGGACTTTATCGACAGTAAGATCCTGATCAATCTCGACAGCGAGGAGGAGGGCGAGATCTGCATCGGCTGCTCCGGCGGTAAGGATACTGTGGCAGAGCTGGAGTATGAGCGCACCTACGCCTACCCGGAGCTGCACTACGCCCGGATAGAGGTCCGCGGGCTCCACGGCGGTCACTCCGGGAGCGAGATCGACAAGGGGTATGCCAATGCAGTCAAGCTGCTGGCCCGACTCCTCTTCCGTCTCGGTAACGAGGTGGAGTATGTCCTCGCCTCGATCGAGGGGGGCAACCTCGACAATGCCATTCCGCGCGAAGCACACGCAGTCATCGGCGTAGCGCCTGAGGACAGGGATGCGCTGACCGCTTTTGTCAACGTCTTCCGCACCCACCTGCAGGACGAGTACAAGGTGATGGAGCCGGGGCTGAAGGTCGAGCTGGATACGGTGGAGACGCCGGACTACTGCATCGACACTGACACGGCAAATGATCTGATCTTTGCCCTCATCGCCTGCCCTCATGGCGTGATCGAGATGAGTCGCGAGATCGAGGGACTGGTACAGACATCGACCAACCTCGCCTCCGTAAAGATGCAGAATGAGGACGAGGAGGACGCACTGATGGTAGTCACCAGCCAGCGCAGCTCGATCGACTCACAGATCGATATGGTGGGTGACATGGTCCGTGCCACCTTCGAGTCCATCGGCGCAGATGTGTACGAGCACAGCCCCTACCCCGGCTGGGAGCCCAATACCGACTCTCAGATCCTCCAGATCGCCTGCGAGAGCTACCGCACCCTGTACGACACGGATCCCAAGGTGTACGCCATCCATGCCGGTCTGGAGTGCGGGCTATTCCGTCAGAAGCGGCCTGAGCTGGATATGATCTCCGTAGGCCCGACGATGCTCTATGTCCACTCGCCGGCAGAGCGACTGGAGGTGGCATCGGTGGGGAAGTTCTGGGACTACATCCTCGACATCCTTAAGCGCGCCCCTGAGGCAGGTAAGTAAGCAGGTGATGCCATGTCACGGCGTCTTGCGCTCCTTTTCCTTACCCTCATTACCGCACTAACCGCCATGGGACAGCAGTCCGGGCAGGTGATCCGCCGGAGAGTGGTCTCCTATAATGTGGAGAACCTCTTCGATACCATTGATGACCCGGAAACGGACGACAAGGACTTCCTCCCTGAGGGATCCTATCACTGGACCAAGGGCAGGTATCGGAATAAGGTGGAGAACATCTCCCGCACCCTCTCCCGCATCGGCGAGTGGGGCTACCCCGCTCTCATCGGTCTCGTGGAGATAGAGAATGTCCAGGTGATCCGCGACCTGACCGACGCCAAGGCACTCCGCAAGATGGACTACAGGATGTCCGTCAGCCGCGGAGCCGACCCGAGAGGGATCGATGTGGCGCTGCTCTGGGACCCGAAGCTCTTCCGCCGCGTAGATGCCCATGAGATCCCTCACTACGGGGATCTACTCAGCTATCCCCTGAGGAGGGACCCGAGGACAAAGAGGGAACGCTCAGGCAGCGGACGCAATACGCTCTGGGTGACGCTCGAGCAGCGGCACAGCGGAGCGCTCCTCGATGTCTTTGTCGTCCACATGCCGAGCCGTCGGGGAGGCATCCGCACGACGTCGGCTGACCGAGAGCGCGTCGCTGCTAAGATCTACCGAGTAATCCAGGATCTCTATGAGGAGCGGCCGGATGCGCGAGTGCTGATCATGGGAGACTTCAATGACGAGCCTCACAACAGAGCTCTTACGACCGCTCTCCGGACGATCTCCCCGGTTGCCGAGAGGGGAGAGATCCGACCCCGACAGCTCTACAACCTTGCGGCGCCTCGCGAGAGGGAGGGTAAGGGTACCCACTACTTCGGGCGACGCTACTGGCTCCCCGATCAGATCATCGTCTCGGGGAGTCTCCTGCTCGACAGTGCGCCACTCAGGGTGAGTGACCCGTCGATGAGCATCTACGAGCCCGGCTTCCTGCAAGAGCGCAAGTCCCGTCCGCGGCGGAGCTTTAAGGGACTCCACTACACCGGAGGCTTCAGCGACCACTACCCCGTCTTTGTCGATCTGATCATCGATCAGACCGGGGTAAACCCGTCAGAGCCGTCCGCTACAATCCCTAAGACACCTGATCATAATCTATAGGTCTCATAACGTCCAGTACAATAGACTGGTTATCAGCTAGAGCAACCTCCCTATTTCTTTTACCGATATTAGCGTCAACTATTACCGGTATTAGTGGACACTAATACCGGTAATAGATTTGACTAATACCAGTATTAGTCTCAGGGGATCTCCTAATACTCTTCAGACAGCTATTGCATCTAATGAGTACCAAGATCCAAATGTGTCTCATTGTTAGCCTCGGCTACGCATGTCTGCCAATCGGCGGAGAAAGAACAAGAAAAACAGGAATTTATTCGACTGATGATAAGCGAAATAGACACCTTGTAGCAAAATAAGATCACGCAACACCTTGTCCTTCTGCAAAATTATTGTACCTTTGCAGAGCAATCCACAAGAGAGCCCCCTACCAACAGGGGAAATAAAGTATGACTCGGTAGCTCAGTTGGTAGAGCAATTGACTCTTAATCAATGGGTCGAGGGTTCGAGCCCCTCCCGGGTCACTTCTCCAGCCGAGGTGCTGCCTACTCCACTCGTGGAGAGACAGCATCTCGTTTTTTGTACCCACACTACACGATCGCAATTCATCCATTATGGCGATAGAGCAGCTAATCTTCTACATCTCTCTCCTTGCTATTGTGGGCCTGGTGCTCAGCAAGGCAGGGTTTAGGTTTGGCATCCCCTCCCTACTCCTCTTCCT
Source organism: Porphyromonas bennonis DSM 23058 = JCM 16335 (assembly GCF_000375645.1). GTDB lineage: Bacteria > Bacteroidota > Bacteroidia > Bacteroidales > Porphyromonadaceae > Porphyromonas_A > Porphyromonas_A bennonis. The sequence goes on from NZ_AQWR01000002.1 coordinate 109,691, forward strand.
CGGCGTCGGGATGTTTGCCGGCTACGCAGGCTATCTCGAGTTCAACTCCGCCTCTGAGGCACAGACCATCGGTATCATCGCGCTGACGATGATCCTCTTCACGGGCGGAATGGATACGGACTTCGACGAGGTCAAGCCGGTGATGGTGCGAGGCTCTCTCCTGGCGACTGTAGGCGTACTGCTAACGATGCTGCTGACGGGGACCTTTATCTACTTCCTCTTCCGTCAGCCCTGGGTGCCCGGTGAGGTGCAGTCACTCTCCTTCCCCATGGCACTACTCTGCGCGGCGGTGATGTCCTCGACCGACTCGGCATCGGTCTTCTCGATCCTGAGGTCCAAGGAGATGCACCTCAAGCACAATGTCAAGCCTCTGCTGGAATTTGAGTCCGGAAGTAACGACCCGATGGCCTATATGCTGACGCTGATCCTGCTGCAGATGATCCATACGGGCGACTCCTCTATCGGCAATGCCCTCTGGATGTTTGTCCTCCAATTCAGCATCGGCGGGGTGCTGGGCTACGCCTTCGGCAAGGGGGCGATCTGGTTTGCCAATAAGGTGAAGCTCGCCTCACCGGCACTTCACTCGCTCCTCCTGCTCTTCGTCGCTTTTGTCATCTACTCGGCGACGGCGCGGCTCGGAGGAAATGGCTACCTCGCTGTCTACATATCCGGACTGGTGGTGGGCAACTCCCAGGTAATCTACAAGAAGAGCACGATGCGGCTCTTCGACGGCTTCCAGTGGCTCTGCCAGCTGGTGATGTTCCTCTCACTGGGGCTGCTTGTCAATGTCGATGAGCTTGCGGGTGTGGCGTTGCCGGCGATCATCATCGGTCTCTTCCTGATGCTGGTAGGTCGCCCCCTCTCTGTCGCACTGACGCTCCTGCCCTTCATCAAGAAGATGCCGCTCAATGCGATGCTCTACACCTGCTGGGTGGGGCTGCGCGGGGCTGTGCCGATCATCTTTGCCACCTATCCTCTCGTGGAGGGGCTGCCGGAGGCTCGGATGATCTTCAACGTCGTCTTCTTCATCACCCTCATCTCGCTGACGATACAGGGCGGCAGCGTGACGCTCGTGGCGAAGTGGCTCGGGCTGGTCGACGAAGAGGTGAGGACGCCGGTCTTCAGAGACGTGGATCTGCCGGAAAACTTCACCAGCACGCTCTCTGAGATGATCGTCAGCCCGGCGATGATCGAGAGGAGCAACCTGCTGAAGGACATGAGCATCCCCAATCACACCCTCGCCATCCTCGTGAAGCGGGGCGAGAGCTACTTCATACCGAAGGGCGAGACACCCCTCGAGGTGGGCGACCATGTCCTGATCCTGAGCGACGACGAGACCGCACTCGTGGAGGCGTACGAGCAGCTCGGGATACACCACTACCACCTCGATGTGTAAGTGGATTTTTGCCATTAGGAGAAAATTGTCTATCATTGCACCCGCCTAATAATAGGTAAGAAAAACAAAGTAGAAACCATCAATCAGAAGTAATATATGTACTGGACATTAGAGCTGGCATCTAAGCTGGATGATGCTCCCTGGCCTGCCACCAAGGATGAGCTGATAGACTATGCTCAGCGCACCTGCGCCCCCATGGCAGTGATCGAGAACCTCCAGGAGATCGAGGACGATGGCGAGAGCTACGAGTCCATCGAGGACATCTGGCCCGACTATCCGAGTAAGGAGGACTTCTTCTTCAACGAAGAGGAGTACTAAGTAGCGTCCACCATGACCGTAGAGCCTGAGATCACCATAGCCCGAGGGACACCGGAGATGGTGCCGCTGATCGCCAAGTGCGCGATGGCAGCCATCGAGCGGTACGACTTCGCCGACGATATGGATGATGATCAGAGCGAGCTCTACGACTGGCTGCTGGACATCTGCGGTCGGACGGACACCCTCTACTCCTATCGCAATACTCTGGTGGCTAAGATCGATGATGAGGTAGTGGGCTGCCTCATCTCTTACCCCGGCGACGACTACGAGGCTAAGCGAGCCTTCACCTTTGCCGCTCTGGATGGAGCGGGACCGAGTGACACTGAAACCGGCCCGGGAGAGTACTACCTCGATACGCTGGCCCTCCTCCCTGCCGCCCGCGGACACCGCATAGGACTGAGGCTCATGGAGAGCGTCATTGACTATGCGACGAGAGAGCTGGGGTACGATCGCTTCACTCTGCTTGTAGACGAGGATAAGCCTCGACTGGAATTCTACTATACTATGCTTGACTTTCGGCGAGACGAGAGAGTGTACTTCATGGGACACCCCTACTATAGGATGGTCCGATCTCAGAAGTGATGCAATAGGCACAAAAAGAGTGGGACGGAGTTTGAGCTCCGCCCCACTCTTTTGTCTATAATATACTTTAGTATCTGTAAGAGAGGGAGAGAAGAAGAGACCTACCTCGGAGAGGCACTTCAGAAGCAAAGTCATTGATCCCCCCGTAATACACCTGTCGGAAAAGCGTAGTATTAAGTAGATTCTTCCCCTCCAGCCGTAGTCTCACCTTATCGGAGAGGTCATGCTGAAGCACAGCATCCAAAAATCGGTAACGAGACCTCTGACCCTCAGCAATCTCCATCACACCTCCTTCATAGCTCAGGGTCGCCTCCCAAGTCTCCATCGGGAAGAGATAGAGGGAAGTCCCATAGCTGAGCCGGTGGAGAGGCGCGCTACTCTTCTCTCCCCCACGCTTCGAAGTAGATAGACCGACGTTAGCGAGGAGATTTCCCCACTTGGACAACCTTTGCTCCAGGCTGAGTGATAGATCCGAGAAGGTCATCGGGACCTTATAGACCACCTGATTTTGCAGGAAAGGGCGAGAGGAGTGCGTTACGTCTACCTTTCCCTTGAGTACAGTGCCCGTCGAGACAAAGCTCTTGCTTAGAGAGAAGCCGGCATAGAGTCGATCAGCCTGATAATCCATAGGCTTCACACCATAGACAAGTCGTCCATCGACTGCCCGGAGAGTGGCTAGCCGGTCGCCACCGGAGCGCTGTGCCATCAGCGTCCCATTCATAAATACCATATGGAGTAGGTTGCGATACGCCCCGGTCAGAGTGACGTGCATGGTGTGATACCGCTCAGGAGTATCAGCATAGGTATAGTAGCTCCTATACCCTCTTCGCAAGAGCTGACCAGGCATATAAGCCGGCGCCCGAAGCCCTCTATTGCCCTCTCCTGATAGGCGGATGGTGGTACGATCACTGGGTGCGTAACTGATAGAGAAGTGCGGGAGTAGAGACCCAGTCCTCTTATCCGTCTCTTGGGAGCCATAGGCAGTGAGACCGACAGGTAAAGTGAGTCTCATCACCACCTGATCCCCCGGCAGACGATACAATAGCTCCGGGGACAGCTCAAGAGTCCCCAGCCGGTACCGACCCTCCGCATCTCCGACAGCATAGCGATGGCCCTCCATATTACCTGTGAGAGTCAGGTAAAGCATAAGGTCCCCGACAGACTTCGTGGTAGACATCACACTATGCAGAAGCGTCCTGTGATGAAGAAACAGCTCTGAGGGATCATCTGCCACGTCAAGCCCCTCCTCTATGCGCTGATAGTCGGCATAGAGAGAGCCACGGATCATCAGATCCCCGAGGGGAAAGATCGACCTCAGATCGTTCTTCACCGCCAGGTCGCTCAGGCTTCGACTCTCTCGTAAGTCTGCTGTAGTCCCTTTCTCCTCTGTATGGATATCGCTATGCATCCCCACCTTAGCTAAATCCGCTGAGAGCTTATCCGACAGATAGACGTTGTCGCTATTATGCTCATAATAGAGAGAGGGAGAGAGACGGAAGTAGCGACGCTTACCACAGGACTGCTCACGATACTCCCAAGGATCCTCTCCGCCATATCTATTGTCCTCCATACGCCTCCTATGCTGCCGATCGGCGACCCCGGTCGCACTTACTCGCAAGCTCCGGATAGGGCTAAGGATGAAGAGGTGATTAAGGCTCGCTGCACCACTTTCATTGAAGCGATAGCGCACCAGCGGCAAAGGGATGTCAGTGGGGAAGTCTGTGGTCAGAAAGGGGGAGGCAGGAGTGGGTCGGTAGAGGAGATCGTAGACGGTGGGGACACCACCGAAGAGCCGCTCCACATCCCGTCCGGTGTTATTCCCTCCACCGATCAGCATGCTCTGTGATCTCCGGCGCACTAAGGTAGTGCTGATCTTAGACTCCAGCAGCAGCGGGGCAAGCCCTGCCCCAACCGAAACCTCGCCAAAGGGTCGCGCCTTATAGTCCTTACTAAGACGAAAATTCATAGCCACATCCTTGCTGTCCGACCTCTTCTTGAGGATCCGCTCGTGTGTATGACGCTCCATGACGTCGACTCCGGCGATCGCATCGGCAGGGAGATTTTGAGTGGCCAGGTTGTACCGATTCTCCAGTAGGTCCTGCCCCTCGATATAGAGATGACTGATGGCACGTCCCTGGTACTTGATGTCCCCGCTGTTACCCACCTCCACTCCGGGGAGCTTCCTGAGCACATCCCCGATGGAGCGATCACTCTTCACCCGGAAGGAGGAGACATCATAGCTTACAGTATCCTTGTATGCAACTACAGGGGGAGCCTTAGCAAAGATCTCGGGGAGCTTGGTAGCGGTGGGCTCTAGCCGCAGCACCAGCTCGCTACCACATCTCAGTCTATCCCGTCTCACCTCTGCTGACTTATAGCTCATCAGGGTAACGCTTAGCCTGGTCACCGACTCACTGATCGTAAGATCAGCCTGTCCCTGATCGCCCGTGATAGCATAGCCTACGAGAGCATCCCCCTCGTCATATAGGCGACAGAGTGCACCCGACAATGGGGTATCATCCTCTGCTGAGAGGATAGTCACATGTATGGTGCAGGGATCTGCTGTAGCCAGGAGTGGAGGAGTAAGCAATAGGAGGACAAGGAAGAGCCTGATCCTTATGCGGTACCACATAGTCACTCCAGCTCTATGGGGTTGAAGGGAAGTGGCTTAATGCTCTTGAGCGTCTCCTCGGGGATCGTGACGCCCCTCATGCTCATCAGTCCGCGAGCGGGATCGGCACAGTAATTCCTATGCATCTGCATAATGTGTCCCCGTGTCTCCTCCGGATAGTCCGTTCGGCGGTAGACGGGGATCGGATCCTCCTCCGGGACCGCAGAGAGCGACCCGAGAGTAAAGGAGTACTGACCTGCCGTGTCATAAAGGCAGAAGATCAGACCCGGCAGACCTGTAAACTTATAGGGACCATCCGGGATCGGAACTTCGGGGGCATACCAGGCCACATAATCTCTCCCGCGGAAGTGCGTCAGCGCCCTCTTACACTGCACACCCGCCACGATCGTATCTCCGGGGGTCATAGACCACTCCATCTGGGGAAGGGATTCCTCGTAAGCATACTCTTTCAGCCCGGTCGATGACACCACGAAGCAACTATCGGCACCGCGTAAGACTCTGTCCATAAAAGCCTCCTGATGCATCACCGACATTAGGGGTACCAGCAGGTCACTCTCCTTGCGCTTGGCTCGGGCATAGCTATCATTGATGGAGTCCGCTTGGTACGAGAAATAATCCATAAACATACTATATCTCTCACCCACAAAGAGGACAGTCCAGCCGACCTCATGCTTATAGGGATTACCGGGATCCTTCTGGTGCTGATACTCGTACAGTGCCCGGTATTGTGCCTGGTCGTAGATCTGCTTTGGACTCTCAGCAGCCAATTTATCTCCAAAAGCTCCGGCTACATCCTTAGGGTCTACCACCTGAGCCGACAGGGTTCCTGCGATGCTGAGCGATGCCACAGCCATCACACATAAATATCGATATAACCTATGCATTGTTTTTTCACTACATAAATATTAGATGTAAAAAGAGGTCACGATACAAAGAAGTAGTCTAAAACTATTTAACCTCACATCGTGACCTCATGGGGTAAGCTTGAAAAGAGTCTAATGATTAACTACGCATTCACGGACAAACCGCTTCATCGACAGCTAGAACATCATTCAACATCTCTTCAGCGCTGGAGTAGTCATCACTTTCCACAGTGATGGTCTTTCCGCATGAGGTGTTAACAGTTACTTGATGTGCAAAAGCACTTACTCCGCTGATAGCAAACAGCCCTAAGACTGTAGCGGCAAAAGAGAATAGTCTCTTCATAGTTGTTTTGGTTGTAAAAGTAGTTATGTCGCATCTTTGTATATAATACTGGCGCGCGGCTTGACCATGGTAATACTAGTAAACCACGTATACAAGACTTAGTCTAGTAGAAAAGTCCTGTTTTACAAATGTAGCCAAAACATCTGGCAAATACAAATCCTTTATCCAGAAGACGATCGCACTTGAGCTCTTTCGTAATCTATCTAATGCCTGTCAAGGGGGATTATCCTCAACCGGACTACCATAGCGCTCTGCCGAGACTGTCCTGCATCGACTCGACTTATACCGCACCCCCGTACGCCAATACAAAGCAGAAGAAAGGGGCGAGGTCTGACAGTTGTCAGGCCTCGCCCCTACTCTATGAGGATCATATCTGAGTAACTGGCGGGAGACTATCAGTCCACCTTGGCACTGCTCTTGAGGATCACGTCATGCGCCCCACCCTCGGTGATCGAGGTCTGGGAGACGACCGTAACCTTGGAGTGCTTGCGGAGATGCTCCAGTGTAGTCGATCCACAGCTGCACATCGTCGCCTTGATCTTATTGATCGTAGACTCGAGGCTGTCCTTCATCTCTCCGGCGTAAGGGACGTAGCTGTCGACCCCCTCCTCAAACTTCATCTGACCCAGCACCGGCGCCTTGTCGCCATCATCGTACCGTTGCCAGTTCTTGGCACGATTGGAGCCCTCACCCCAGTACTCCTTGACGTAATTGCCATTGATCTTGAGGAGACGACCCGGGCTCTCATCGAAGCGAGCGAAGTAGCGACCCATCATCAGGAAGTCAGCTCCCATAGCGAGGGCGAGGACCATATGGTAGTCGTGCACGAGGCCGCCGTCGGAGCAGATCGGGATGTACTCTCCCTTCTCCTCCAGCCACTTGTCTCGGGCAGCAGCCACATCTATGACCGAGGTAGCCTGACCTCGTCCGATACCCTTCTGCTCACGTGTGATGCAGATCGATCCCCCTCCGATACCGACCTTGATGAAGTCGGCACCTGCAGCGGCGAGGTAATTGAAGCCATCCGCATCGACCACATTACCGGCTCCGATGGGGAGATCGGGGTAATTGCTCTTCACCCACTGCAGCGCATCCGCCTGCCACTCCGAGAAGCCGTCCGAGGAGTCGAGGCAGACAACGTCCACACCCGCCTTCACTAAGGCCGGTACCCGCTCCTTGTAGTCGCGGGTATTGATGCCTGCACCGACGAGAAGGGTCTTTGTCTCCTTGTCCGAGAGCTCATTAGGGTTAGCGTGGTGGCTGTCGTAGTCCTTGCGGAAGACGAGCGAGCAGAGGTGATCCGACTTATTGATGATTGGAAGGGTATTCAGCTTCGCATCCCAGATAACATCGTTAGCCTCCGAGAGGGTAATCCCCTCATACCCGGTGGTGAGCTTATCGAATGGGGTCATCATGTCCCTCACCTTGGTATCGAAGGGCGTCACCCCGATGCGGTAGTCCCGTGTGGTGAGCATACCGAGGAGCTTGCCATTGGGCTTGCCGTCATCGGTCACTGCGATGGTGGAGTGCCCGGTCCGCTTGATCAGGTCGAGCGCATCCTGCAGCGTATGGTCGGGAGTCAGGTTGGAGTCGCTCTGGACAAAGCCGGCCTTAAATTTCTTCACCCTCCGCACCATCTCCGCCTCATCCTCGATGGGCTGAGAGCCGTAGATGAAAGAGAGCCCCCCGTTCTGCGCCAGAGCGATCGCCAACCGGTCATCTGAGACCGCCTGCATAATCGCCGAGACGAAGGGGATATTGAGGTGAAGGGAGGGCTCCTCGCCCTTCTTGTGCTTCACGAGAGGAGTCCGGAGACAGATGTTATCCGGGGTGCAGTCGCGTGTAGTAAGTCCGGGGATAAGGAGATACTCACCGAAGGTATGGGAGATTTCGCTGGTAATGATGGCCATGATAGTCTATGCTATGTATTCTTTGTCGTCCAACGGATATAGATCCTGCACAAAGGTACCCCTTTTCCATTTATTATCTCACCTCCGGCTCCTGCCGTAGATCCAGCCGTAGAGCGCACCGACGAAGAGGGCACCGCCGACGATGTTGCCGAGAGTGACGGGGAGAAGGTTGTCGAGGAGGAGCTGAGACAGGCTCACCTCAGCGCCATACATCATGCCGGTGGGTATGTAGTACATATTGGCAATAGAGTGCTCGAAGCCCATCACCACAAAGGCCATCACCGGACACCAGAGCCCCATCATCTTACCGGACATCGTATCCGCCGCCGTCGCCAGCCAGATAGCGAGGCAGACGAACCAATTGGCTCCCACGCCACGGACGAAGGCTTCACCCCAGGAGAGCGAGGCCTTTGTCTCCGCAGTGGAGCGGATAAAGGTGCCATAGGCCTCAGGCTCCATCAGTCCTGTGAGGTAGACGAGGAAGTAGTCCCAGAAGAGTGCGCCGAGGAAGTTGGCACACCAGACCACTCCCCAGCCGAGCAGTACACGCCCCCACCGTACTTTACCCTGCATTGCCGCCGGTACCAAGACGGCACAGTTCCCGGTAAAGAGCTCCGCCCCCGCAATGACGACGAGGATGATACCGAGGGGGAAGAAGAAGCCGCTCAGAAGCTTAGGCAGCACCGGATTGCCTGCTGCAGCAGCGCCGAAGCCACCGCCTGCCAGGGTCGCCAGAGTGCCTCCCATGGCGATATAGACGCCGGCGAGAAAGCCGAGGAGGATCATATTAGTAAGAGAGAGCGAGGTCTTTGCCTCTGCCGTCGCGTAGGTTGATGCGACGATCTCTGCGGGAGATTTCATTTTAGAGAATGCTATTGTTTGTGATACGTCGGCAAACTTAGCTCTTTCGTCCGAGACCAGAGAGACAATGAATGATCGGTAAAAAATTGCGGTATCTCTTCCTGCCGGCACCCGGAATATCATAGTGCTCCCCACACGGCTCCATTACTTCACGGTGACGCTCTCAGAAGTGGTACTCCAGTCCGATCATAAAGTAGCCGGGGAGACTCCTGTAGTACTGGCTGTATCGGTAGCCCGGATGGACCGTTTCGAGGAGCCACTCCTTGCCATCGAGATGGAGTAGATCCTTCCCGCGGATCGAGGCGGTCCACTTCCCCCACTTGTAGTACACTTCAAGATCGATCTCCATGAGTTCCTGCCGGCTTTTCTCCTCGCTCTCCGACAGCCTCTTATACGTCCCGCTGATTTGATAGGAGAGGGCCTGATGACGCCCCTTGAGTGCAAGGCTCCCTCCTGACTCTGTCAGCCGGTGCCCGCTGTGGTTCCGGGAGTCGCTCCAGTGCCTTATGTCGCTGTAGAGACGGAGTGATGCATTTACCGGGCTGTGACAAAATCGGCTCGTAAGACCGATGTCCGAGTGGAGACGCTTGGAGCGGAGGAGAGTCTCCGCATCGTGGAGGATAAAAGGAGTCTCGGTGATACTCCCTTTCAGCCCCACAGAGATGTCAATGGGTGACCGAAAGAGTGCAGAGGAGAAATTGATCGCCCCCTGGAGTATCTCCTCCCTACCCCCATCGAGGTATCTGTAGTGCGAGACCGGACCGCTCTCCACCACTTCCATCCGTCCATTGTCGGTGGACAGGTGGTATGAGAGATGGGAGAAGAAAAAGAGGCGGTGGCGCAGGTTGATAAAGGAGTAAAGCATCATCGCATCAGTCATCCTGCTGCCGGGGTGTGTGATGATCGAGGACTGCCTCACGCGACTGTGGTCATCGATCCATCCGACCCTCGAGAGACGCTCCATAGGTACAGGGAGCTGTCGGTGCTCGCCGTAGAAAATCAGATCGTTACCCTCGTCGAAGTGCAGTGTGATCTGCGCTAAGGGGTGGAGGCTGAGCTTCCGATACTCTATGGTGGGGGCTAAGCTGAGGAAGGAGTGGCGAGCGTAAGAGAGCCCGGCTCCCCCGTCTATCTGTAGGAAGCCCTTGCTCTTGCTTAGCCCCAGATATCCCTCCAGACGATCAGCTGAGAGGCGCTCGATAGTGGGGTCGATCTCATTCTCCTCGGAGAGGTACTCTGCTGAGTGGCGGTCGCTCGTGGCGGAGATCTCCGCCTTTGCTAAGAGGTCTTCCTTTAATGGAAGAAGGCTTCCAACATAAAGCTGTGTGCTGAGTCGCTTATCGGACAGGTTGAAAGCCACGCCCCGATACTCACCGTCACTTGGCTCAGGGAGAGAGAGGTACTTTAGTAGCTGAGGCAGGGAGGTCTTCAGACCTTCCTCCTTTGCTTCTCTCTCCAGCACGGCATAGACTCCGCCATAGAGCAGTCCCTTACCTAAGAGATACTTTGCTTCAGCACTTCCACCCAGCTGTCGGTAGTGCCGACTCAGGGTCTCCCGACTGCCATTCGGCTGACTATGGACAGAGCTGAGGAACTCTCCCCGGTCCCGATCTCGTGTGAGTGCTGCTTGCAGGGTGCTCTGCAGGGCAAAGCGATCAGAGGGGATCCACCGCTGACCGATCTGCTGGGTGAGGAGGAGGGCACGTTGGTGGCGTTTATAGCTCTCGCCGTAGGTTGATCGACTCTCCTCAGAGGCGATGGGGCTGTACTCGTACCGGCTCTCACCGGACTGTGCTCCGCGAGACTCATGGAGAAGTGTGGTCGAGTGCAGTCTGTACTCTGCCCCGGGTCGCCAAGCAAGAGACACTCCACCCACGGCTCCGCTGTGGGAGTACTCATCGGGACGAGATGAGCTGAGCCGCTCTGTCCCGGGCGGCAGAGGCAGCGGTTTCTCCTGCGTAGATATACTTGGGTAGAGCGTGGAGTAGGTGCTAACCTCGCTCTCCGTAAGCAACGGATCCCCAGTATTTGTCCCTGCACCTCGTAGGCTGAGGGAGAGCTTATCCTTGACCGAGATCGTCGTGGCAGATGGGGCATAGCGCCCTTTTGCTCCGGCGGCGAGAGCTATTCGCCCGGTGGTTCTGATGGGGTGCTTGGTCTTTAGATTAAGGGCTCGCTGCTTGCCGGTCTTGAAGTCCCCTCCGATATCACCATCCTTGTAGTCATTGATCACCTCTATCTCGTCCGCAAAGTCGGACGAGAAAGTGTCCAGTGCGGTGGAGGTGTCTGTCGTCAGTAGGTCCTTATTGTTGATCAGGATCTTATGGATGGGTGACCCCTGGAAAGTCAGCTGACCTGTGTCATCGATCTGCATACCGGGTAACTCGCCGATCACGTCACCCAGAGTCTGTTCTCCGCCGCTTACATAGGTCTTGCTGTCGAAGACGATCGTATCCCCTCGCGCATATACGCCCGGCGCGGAGGTGGAGACGACCACCTCGGAGAGTGTCTCAGCCGATGGACGAAGACTAATTCTCAGATTAGTTATCTCGGAGCTATTTGATAGATCGAACTCCCTCTTGTAGGTCCGGTAGCCCATGAGCCGCACCGTCAGCCAGCGCATGGGAGGATCGCCCGGTACATCCTCTATGACAAATCGCCCCTCTGTGTCGGTGACGACATACAGTCGACCTTGCTTGGAGTCCCGATCCAGGGAGAGCTGCACCATAGCGTAGGGGAGCCCCTTGCCCTCCTCATCGAGTACCTTACCCTGTACCGTTAGGTCAGTCTGAGCTGATAGGAGCGTGCAGGTCAGGCAGGAGAGTAGTAGAGCGAGGACTCTAATGCGGGAGAGTGGGAAGTGGGACATACCTGACTATCGGACGATCCGGATAGTACCCCCACCGACCTCCATACTGCCCCCACTCTCGAGGAGCGGTCCCAGCACATCGTCCACGATCTTCTCGTACTCCTCCTCTGTGCAGGGCTTTCCCTCCTTTGTGAATGCAATGTCTCTAATGCCGGGTTCGGTTGTGACCTTAATCAAACTATAGGTATGATCGCCCCACCGCATAGAGACCACCGCACCCGGCAGACCTGTAAGACCGATGGGTCCTGCCGTGACCGGTAGATCATCAGCGATCCATAGTACCGGTTTCTCTCGGTTAGTCGGTCGGACTCTGGAGCACTCGATGCCGCCGATCACTTTCGTCACGTCGGTGAGGTCCCACTTGTACTTCCTGTTGCCGGTGATGAGATAGGGACCGCCCAGTATGGTGCTTTCATCCCGGCGGGTGTAGTTCCCGGTCGCCAGGTCTATCATACAGGCATCCGAACCGCCCGGGTAGAGGACACTGTCCCTGACGACCGCATCGCGCTGTAGGGTGGCTGCTGCTTGATTCCCGACAATGAAGAGGAGATAAACCTCGTCAGCGGATTGCTGCATCGGGTTATCCTCAGTCGTGGGCAGCACCGGGCGCTTGAGATAGGTGAGTACGAGCGCTCCCTTCGCCTTAAGTGAGGGCGCTTCCTGTCCGTATAGAGTACCTACCGCAATAAACAGGATTGCTACTACGAGGGATAGAGATCTATTCATATATAGTTTTATGTTAGATCTTCATTATGTATTTCGTGATTGATTATTACAATTGTAACCAGAAAATACCGAAAAAACAAAAGCAATGTCAGACACAAGTGCTTTATAGCAGGGCTGACGCATTTGAGCGTTACAGGAGTCACTCCACTCACTGTGAAGAGTGGTGAACGATGCACCCCGACAGGGGTGCCCGCTTTTTAGNCCCGGGTCGAGGGGCGTAGCCCCGACGACCCGGGGGTCAGGCGTTGCCAGCGATCCCGCGACCCCGCTAGGGTGTCGCACTGATTGACTGACTGGTATGTGCGACACCCTGGCGGGGTCGTATACCTTGAATGCGTCGTCGTTTCCCGGGGTCTTCGGCACTTCGTG